>NZ_PCYU01000021.1:0-88918 GCF_002553775.1 Lactobacillus sp. UMNPBX16 | reverse complement strand
CTACCTCTGTCTTGCTTTTTTGTAAAGCAGACAGCTTTTATATTTTATCAAACCATCATTTCTTTGTCAAGAACTTTTTTGATTTGTTTTTTCGTCTTGCTCAAGCTTTTTCTGCTTTTGCCTGACGACATTTAAATATATTACCAGCTTATTTACTTCTTTGCAAGTACTTTTTTCTTTTTATTTGTTTTCTTTCCTTACATGTCTGTTTTTAAGCTCTCGTCGCATCTCTCGAAGCGACTTTATTAATTTACCTTATTTTCTCCGCTTTGGCAAGTCTTGTTCTTCGTTCGCAATCTTTTAGAAACGCTTGGACGCGTTGTAATTATTCCTTTGTTTCTATTTCAATCTACCTTTTTCTTTTTGCTTACTTTATTTTTATCCTTACGCTTATTATTCGAGTTTTACTGTTTTTTCTCTTAATTTTAGTACAAAATTTTTCGAATTTTTTTCAAAATAATTCAAAAAAAACAGTGTTTTGCCTAATTTTTCACTCAAAAATGCAAAAAAAGACGTTTATCAAATATAATCATTCGATAAACGTCTCATTTTATATCTTTAGTGTCTATTCGTCTTTTTTCTTACGTTTTTCAACGCCAAGTAAACTAATCCAACCTAAACCAGCGAGTAATGTACCAATCAAACCTAGTGTGTGTTTGTGTTCACTACCAGTTTGAGGCAATAAGTCTTGCACGGACTTCGGTTTTGCATTTAATTTGTTAGCTAATTGCTTTCTTTCTGCTTTCCCTATTGTCCTCTTGCCAGATTCAGCGTCTGCTGCCTTAACTGGGCCGTTAGCGCGTTTATTTCGACCTGTAGGCATACCTTCATACTTAGGATTGTTATTAGAGTCATAGCCCTTCTTATTTGCTTTAGAATGATTATGCTTCTTTTCACTTTCCTTATTAGACTTTGCCGGTTTATCTGGCTTAGCAAGCTTGTTTGGCTTATCCGGTTTATTTGGTTTGTCAGGTTTATCTGGCTTCGGCTCTGGAGTTGGTACTTCATCTTGCTTGTAAGTAATTTCAATATTACTGTCAGCCGTATCTACTGAAACCTTTTCCGCTGCCACCTTACTTTGTGAAGCAGTGTAGCCACTAAATGTTGGAGCAGTATATGCATCCCACTGAGTATTACCATCTACCTTCCACTCACTGTATGTAACTTTGCCAGTAACTTTATCAAACGTTGCAGTTCTAGTAAACGTTACTTTTTGAGTGATAATCAGCTTAGCACCTGAAGGCGTAATGACTGTAATTATTCTAGTTGGAATCTTAGTCAAAGTACCCAAGTGATCATAGTTCTTACTTGGATCACCTGGCACTGGGCCTGTTGGAACATCCCTTGGTGGAGTTTCTGGAGTAACAATAATGGTGTCGTGTTCACCCCTTACAGTTACAGTTGGAATGCCATCAGCAGTTGCAACTACTGTCTTAGGAATATCCTGTCCTGAAACAATCTTCCATCCTGCTGGAACTTGTGGATTTACATCTACTGTTTCACCGGTCTTGCCACTAAGCGGAGTTTGCCCTACTTCTTTGCCATCACTATCAACGTAAGAAATCTTCCCCGTTTGAGTGTTGACAGTATAAGTAACAGTGACTTCACTATCCTTATCATTGCCAGTTACTTTCACTTGTTCAACCTTGTTAGGATTTGTGGTATAGCCAGCAAATTCCTTCGGCGTAAATCCAGCAAATGTATCCTTACCATCTACCGCAGCCCATTGGCCTTCACTATTGGCAACCAGCTTTCCAGTAACCAAGTCATATACGGCAGTCCGCATAAATTCAACGGTCTATTTCTTTTGATCTTCTGAAATCTGAGCTAGTTGTTCTTCACTCAAACCTTCGTAATTAATGGTTCGGGTGACATCCTTAACTAGGTCATTTTTCTTGAACCAGCTTTCATCCTTAGTAGGATTGGTTGCTGAATCAGTTGGATCAACGATTGCTGTTTTGTGAACTAATTTAATGTACAAGTTCTGACTTAATGCCTTGCCAAAAGTATAGCTAGTTGGCAATTCTTGATCTGGTGCTAACTCGTAGTTCTCTGGAAGCTTCAAATCAAGGTTATCAACAGTTGAACCAGCAACGCCAGACTTAGTAATTGTCTGACCAACTTGCTTGTTACCTTCTTGAGTATCTTCAAATTCAATCGTTAAGGTTGCATCCAAAGTAAACTTAGCCTTTGAAGAAATATTCAGCTTGTAGTTTGGATTTGCTTTTTGCAATGCAACGAGCGTGTTGGCATTCAAGTGGGCTTGGTAAGTTCCTGCATCCGTTGGAACTCCGTCAAGTTTCTTACCAGCCGCATCGTACCACGTAAAGTCACTAGCAGTGATTCCTGGGTTTACTAATGGTGTGTTCGTAACCGTACCATTTGCCGTGATCTTCAAGCCATTAACATCGAGATCAGCTGATTTGCCATTATAAGTCTTGCTTTGATCACTACCAGAAATAGTGATATCAGTAATTGCCTTTGGCGTAATTGTGAAGCTTGCCTGGCCTCCTAAATCGTCAGCGGAAATAGTTACATTAGCGTTAACTTGCTTCTTCAAGGCATCTTGCAAGTGAGCCAATATTGACTGCTTGTTCAACGTAATGGTGTAAGTACCAGCATTAACTGGTGCGCTGCCAGCATTCCAAATATAATCACCGTCTTGCAGAGCATACGTACTTTCGGTAGTTGAACCTGGAAAAGTAAAGTGAACTAAAATTTGACCATTGCTGTTAACTTGTGCAGTTGTTACAGCTGTACCATCAAATGTCTTTTGGTTAGAGCCATTAAGTTTTGCGTCAGCAGTGGCTGCAGTAACTATGTAGTTAGCTGTTGTCTTAAATGTCCACTTGTAGTTAGCACCATTATTACCAGTTAGTTGCTTAAGCTTTTCTTGACCAGCCTGTGATAATTTAACTTGGTAAGTACCGACATTCGTTGCATTACCAACAATTTGCAAATCGTCAGCAGTTAACTTAAGTGTCTGAGCTTCACCATCAGCGGAGTAAACCGTCGCATCGTAGGTTACGTTGTACTTATTCAAGTTAAGTCCACTTGGTAAGGTTTGCTTAGCATCATAAGTCTTGCTGTCACCACTATTCAGGGTAACAGTAGCTTCGCCCTGGTTAATGGTTAATGTACCCTTAGTAGTTACATCATCTGCTACTTGTGGGTATGCGTAGTTAGTACCCAAAGCTTTTTCAATGTTAGCCAACCCTTGCGTAGATAATTCCACGTGGTATTCACCGACATTGCCTGGAGTTTGATCAAAGATCAAGTCACCATCTTTAGCAGTGTAGCTTAAATTAGTACTATTAGTACTATTTTTACCATACGTATATTTACAACAACATAATCCTTGCCTGGATCAGGAACATTAACTTGCCAAGTTTGTCCAGCTTCTTTAGGTAGGCTCCATGAACCATAAATCACTTTAAATCCTGGCGTTGTTGAATCACCTGCTGTTTGATCCCATTGCCAATTACCATAAGTAATCGTGTTATTAGCAACATTTAAACTACCAGTCTGGGCATAGAATACCTGTATTTGTGAATCAGGTGCAAATTGTTGACCATTTTTGTCACCACCAGCAATTACATATTTAGCCGTTACTGTTCTCGCTTGCTGTTTTACTGGAATATACAAAACAGTGTGAACTGGACGGGCTTCATAAACTGATGCGTTAGGAAGATTTGCGTAAAAGCAGGCAAAGTGCATTGTTCTGGAATTGACGCACCGTTTGCTAATTCGTAACCATAACCTTCTGGATCAGTTGGAATGGTCATATTAAAGTTGAGGTTAGTTTGAACACCAGGGATAAATTCTTGTGAATAAGTTTGACCGACAACCGCATTATTGTTGTACTGGTCTACAAATTCAAACGTCACCTTTTGCGCAACATTAACATTAGCATTCAATTCGTAGTAGTAATACTTACCATCTGCATCATATTGAGCACCAAGCGTACCATTTGGAACAGTAACGCGAATAGTAGCATTTTGCTTGCCACTCACTAAGCCATCAGCATTTGTTTGCAAGCGGGAAATAATATAGTTTGGCTGATAACTGTCGGTGCCTTGAGTGAAAGTAGTTTGCTGACCTGGATCGCCGCTCTTATTGTAAGCACTATAAGAAACTTCCTTATTATTTTGAGTAGAAACATCTTTAGTATCTTCTGGACTAGTAGCTTTTTTATCTTCTGCCTGTTTAGTTGAATTCTGCTCGGTTGAATTTTTGCTAGTCAAAGGATCGGTACCGCTAACTTCTTTTTGAGCAGTAGTATCGTTATCATTCTTACCAGCTGTCGTAGTCTGATCATTTCCAGTATCTGTGGTAGTCTTCTTAGCCGACTCAACCTCTTCTGTTTCTACTGGATCCGTAGTATCCGCATGAACCGTTTGACTTGTATTCATCGTCCAAAGCAAAGTTGAAAGCAAAACGGAACAAACTCCAATGTTCAATTTTCTAATACTAAAGCGCTGCTTGCCTTCAAAGTCATTTTTATTTAGTCTTTCTATTACGCGGTTTTATTCTATTCATCTATTTTAATAACACCTAACATAAATCACAACAAAAAGCAGGCTTAAATTATATGCAAAAAAATCGTTATTTTAAGTTGTCAGTCACAACAACTAAAATAACGATTTTATTGTGCTCATTTTTTAATTAAATTTAGGAATTAAATTAAACCTGATTCTTTAGTAATCTTCTTCATACCATTCATGTAAGGAACAAGTACATCAGGAACAGTTACTGAACCATCTTCGTTTTGGTAATTTTCCAAAATAGCAGCTACACAACGACCAACAGCCAAACCTGAGCCATTTAAAGTGTGTGCCAAGTGAAGCTTGCCGTCTTCATCACGGTAACGAATTTGTGCACGACGAGCTTGGAAGTCAGTACAGTTTGAACAACTTGAGATTTCACGGTACTTGTCTTGTGCAGGCATCCAAACTTCAAGGTCGTAAGTCTTAGCACTAGTAAAACTTGCATCCCCAGTTGAAAGAGCAACTACGTGATATGGCAGGCCCAACTTTTGCAATAAGTGTTCCGCATTATGAGTTAACTTCTCGAGTTCATCCCATGATTCGTCAGGCTTACATACCTTAACCATCTCAACCTTACGGAATTCGTGCATTCTAATCAAACCACGAGTGTCCCGTCCTGCTGACCCTGCTTCACTTCTGAATGCTGGTGACAATGCAGTAACATTGATTGGCAACTTGTTTTCATGAATAATTTCATTTCTGAAGTAGTTTACCAATGGAACTTCAGCAGTTGGAATCAAAGTTAAGTCACGTGGCTTATCTGGATCGTCATTATCAACGATGGTATAAACATCTTCGTGGAACTTAGGGAATTGACCAGTTCCTTGCATTGATGCATCGTTTACCAAGTATGGTGGGATAATTTCGGTATAACCTTCCTTAGTGTTTTCATCAAGGAAGAAGTTGAAGACAGCACGTTCCAAAAGCGCACCAGCACCGATGTAGTAAACAAAACGTGCACCTGAAACCTTTGAAGCACGGTCCCAGTCTAAGATGCCAAGGTCAGTACCAATATCCCAGTGAGCCTTTGGCTTAAAGTTAAATTCAGTAGTTGGGTGCCACTTACGAACTTCTTCGTTGTAGCTATCGTCCGGACCAATTGGGTCTGAATCAGCTGGGAAGTTAGGCAATCTAAGCAAGATGTAGTTTTGCTTTTCAGTTAATTCCGCAACTTCCTTATCTAAGTCTTTGATTTCCTTACCTACTTCACGCATAGCAGCAATTGCATCGCTAGCATCTTCTTTGTTACGCTTTTTTTCTGCAATTTGCTTAGAAACGTCGTTACGCTTAGCCTTTAATTGTTCACTCTTAGTCAAATCCTTACGACGCTTAGCGTCAATTTCAACTAATTCATCTAATTCTTCTGGCTTAATGCCACGTGTAGCCAATTTCTTCTTTGACCAGTCAAGATTCTCACGAATCACTTTAATATCAAGCATATAAAACCTCCATGATATGCATAAAAAAAGAGCCGACTTATCCCTACACTTGGGACGAATCGGCTCTTACACGGTTTCGCGGTACCACCCAGCTTCAGTCTATCTAGACTGCACCTCTTTACCAGACGAGTAACGACGTCAAACCGTGCAACTATTAATTGCCCACATTATTGAAATCTGGAAGCGACTATGCATTCACTCGCACCAACCGTGAACTCTCTGAAGCAGTCTTAGGATTTCGTGTTTGCATTTATTTTAAGCCATTCTTCTTTTTTGAGCAAATAATATTTTTCTTTAAACGAAAAAAGTGCACTAACTTGTGTGTAATCGACAGTATAAACATACTGAAATCCTAGTGTTTTAAGCAATTTCTGTGATTTTTCATTATCGGCAAAAGTTCCAGCCCAGACTTCTACTTGCTTTTTCTTTTTAAAAGCATAGGTCAAAATCAATCGTAAAGCTTCAGTCATATAGCCGTGACCTTCAAACGACTGATCTAGCAAAAAGCCAACTTCTTTAGTCTTTAATAGGCCACTCTTTTCATCTAAGCCGCGTTCATACAATTCAACCAGACCGATCACTTCATTGTTCTTGCGCAAGCAAACGACATAACTTTCAGGACGCGACATATATTGCTTCACGCCATTAACCGCCTCAGTCAGATTGCGGTATTCCTCAAAGCCAGCCATCTTGTGGTAGCGGGAATTGCCACCCCACTTCAGTAATTGCTGCGCGTCCCTTTCTTCAAAAGGTCTCAAATATATTCTCTTAGATTCAAGCATTAGTTACCCATCAGCTTCAAGAGCCACTTCGCACCAAACTGTAGGCCTATACTATAGGCGGCAATTGTCCATGGCTTACACAAAATAATAATCCAAAAATAAGTCCAAAACTTCATTTTAGTCAATCCTGCTAGCAGGCAAAGCACGTCATCGGGAGCTGCTGGGGCGAGAATACATAATGCAAAGAACCAATTAAATTTATTCTGATTCTCTGTCCACTTCATATATTTATCAAGCGTTTCTTCCGAAACAATATGCAAAATAAAGGGCCGGCCGTAGTGTCTAGCTAAAAAGAAGTTGATAATTGAGCCAATACAAATCCCCACGTAGTTATAAATAAACCCAGCAACTGGGCCAAAGAAGACCACGCCTCCTAATAAAGACACGCCCCCAGGAATAATTGGAATAACTACCTGAACAATTTGAATCAACACGAAAATAATCGGACCAACAATTTGTTTATTAGCCAGATAAGCCCGCATTTTAGCTTGATCGGTAAAGATCCCCAAGCGGTACCAATAAATCACCAGCAACACGATTGCGACTCCACAAACTATAGTTGCAATATTGATTAATTTACGACTAGCCTTAGTCGATAGATGCATTTTCTCGCCTTCCTTCATCGCCTAGTAGTTCAATTTTAACAAAAATCCAGCCCAGATACCGTAAACATGCAAATCTAAAAAAAGTTTTATTATTTTAGCTACTTTGGGCAGATACTATATAATAAAGTTAATAAGTTATTAGAAAGGTAGGCATCTTATGGTTGTAATTAAGAATGATATTGTTTATGACAAGACTAAAGAATTAAAAACGGATATTTACTATCCTAATGATACATCTTCTAATACCAAGATTTTAATCTTCTGGCATGGCGGTGGCTGGTTTAGAGGTAATAAAGAAAGCGTAAAAAATCTAGGTATTCGCTTTGCTAATGCGGGCTTTATGACCTTCATCCCCGACTACTCCTTAGCACCTAAATACCACTTTCCTGCTGCTCATGAAGATGCATTGCACTTTGTCGACTGGCTGTTGAATTCTGAATACACTGATCAAGACGATGTCAAAAACATTGTTCAAATTGGAGCCAGCGTTGGCGGTGAAATGGCAATTGAGGTTGCTGGGAAATACGGTTTCCCTACTGTCACCTGGTCTGCTCCAGTTGAATATTCAAACTGGATTAAAGATCATCAAGATACTAAAGCATCCCCAGATGCCGCTAACGATTTTGGCATTACCGATCCTGAAAAGATCAGACAATCTTTCTACAAGTACTTCACATTAACCTACACAGGTACTGAAGATGAGGCTGTATTACAAAAATTAGACGCTAAGTCATTTGACTATAGCCATCTCAAGCAATTAATGATGATTAATTCCGCAGATGAGTTGACACCACTAGCTACAGTATTGGATTTTGTTAAGTTCTTAGCTGACAAAAACTTAGGCGTACAGCTCCTCGTAATTCCTGGTCACGGTCACGCCATGGCTTATGGTCCCGATTATGTAGACGAATCGCTCGATTTTTTATATCAAACTATTAAGAGACAAGATTAAGTATGATCAACATAGAAAAATTTGTTCAAGCCAGAAAAAAATTAAGGCTATCGCAAACTGAACTTTGCCGCGGCATTTGCACGCAGTCAACCTTAAGTAAGTTTGAAAACAACGGACAGGTACCTTCATTTAAAATTCTTAAGCAGCTTTGTGAACGGATGGATATTGATGTTAGCGATATTATGGACAACAGTGAGCACAAATATATCGCGCATATCCTGTTTGAAGCGGATTTTGCTTTTATCAATTTTGATTACAGTAAAATTTTTACTTTACTTTCACAAATCAACCCCGAAGTAGACCTAAAACGCCAAACAAATCGGATTCATTATCACTATTTGCGCGGACAATATGCTCTAAGAAGTGATCGCAATCAAATGAGTGCGCTCTTTTATTTCAACAATATCTTGACCACCCAGGAATTGCCTGAAAATGATATTTACCGCTTGTTGGCATTAAATGGTTGTAGTCAAATCTATGCTAAACAAGGTGAAACAGAGAAAGCCGAGCACTATTATAGTCAAGTATTAAAGAACATTATGGACGTCAAGATCGATAATATTTTGACTACAATGCATGCCTTAAGTATTTTATGTGATGCCGGTGAATTCTATGGCGAACGAAAAATGTATCGTGAGTCTAATGCATTGTTGCGCTATGCCTATAAGATTGGCGCTGAGAAGCACGTGATTTTTTACATGGCACGCATCCTATTGCGGCAAGGCATGAATGATATTGATCAGTCAAAAAAGAAAGCAATTGCTATCCAACATTTGCATGATGCCTGTGCTTTTGCCCGAATCAACCGCAACACGATTACGCTAAATCAGGCTAAAAAATTACTAAAAAAATTAAATGACTAACAAAAAATCCCCAAAATTGGGGATTTTTTTAGATAATCATGTAACCAGTAACTGGCTTAGCAGGTACTGTATTGAAATCAAAGTTAGCAAGTTTGTCCAGTTCAGTATTACCATCAATAATTGTAGTAACACCTTGAGCAATCATCAGGTTCATCACTTTATCCTTGTCTGGATCCTTAGTGAAGGTTACCAAGACTACAGGCTTATGCAAAGCACGCATGAAACCAATTTCAAAAGCACTACCATCATCTACATTGTCCATGTCATACAAGAAGACGCCACATGTAGAGTTAACTAGACCTTCCAGGTCATTGTTATAAGTGGCAAGGCGCCAAGTCATGCTGCGAATGCCACCAATTTCAGGATTCTTTTCATCCGGATCAACAAAATTTTGATCAAATGGAAAATGCACTCTGACCACTGTCGGATTTTCTTCTAACAAGGCACGAGCCTTATCAACTCGAGCACGTTGATCATCATTGTAAAATGGAGTGCCTAAATAAATCTTAGCAGTTGAAACTTGTTTGTTCATGCTTTTGTCCCTTCAATGTTTAAAACTTACAAAATAAAATTATTTTTCATTTTAGCATGACTTTTTTACAACTAAAAGCACAAATAGCTGTGTTTTCATTGTAAACGCTTTATAATAGAAACATAACTTATTAAAGCTAAACATAAAACTTATTGGAGGAATTATTTTGTCTAGATATCAATCAATTAATCCATATACTAACGAAGAATTTGCAAGCTATGACAATTCTACTGCCGCACAAATTGACGATGCCATTAACTTAGCACACGCTTTATATAAAAAATGGCGTCATGAAAATCCTGAGACCCGCAGTCGTCAATTACACAAGATAGCAGATGCTTTGCGCGAGCATGAAGATGACTTAGCCAAAATGATGACCCTGGAAATGGGAAAGCTTTTGCGCGAATCAAGAGAAGAAGTTGAATTATGTGCTTCAATTTGTAATTACTATGCCAAAAACGGGGTCAAAATGTTGGCTCCTACTCCAATCGAATCAGACTTAGGCAATGCCTATTATTTGAAGCAATCAACTGGCGTTATTATGGCTTGTGAACCATGGAATTTCCCACTTTACCAAGTTATACGGGTCTTCGCTCCTAACTTTATCGTGGGTAACCCAATCTTACTGAAGCACGCCCACAATGTTCCAGGTTCTGCTGCTTTAACCGCTAAAATCATTAGACGTGCTGGTGCTCCTGAAGGCAGCTTAATTAACCTTTATCCAACCTATGATCAATTAAGCGATATTATTGCCGATCCTAGAGTTCAAGGCGTTGCATTAACTGGTTCAGAACGTGGCGGTTCAGCTGTTGCCGAAGCTGCTGGTAAAAATTTAAAGAAATCAACCATGGAGCTTGGCGGCAATGACGCATTTATCGTTTTAGATGATGCAGATCCGCAAGTATTGCGTAACGTTTTAGGCGATGCTAGAACTTATAACGATGGCCAGGTATGTACTTCATCCAAGAGAATTATTGTTGAAAAATCTCATTATGAGGAAGTGCTACATACGCTTAAAAACGTCTTTTCTAATCTTAAAGCGGGTGACCCACTTGAAGCCGATACTACCTTGCCACCAATGAATTCCGAACGTGCTAAGGAAAAATTAGAAGCTCAGGTTAAAAAGGCCGTTGACGCAGGAGCCGAGATTTTTTACCAATATCCAGAGATTGATTCTAAAGGTGCCTTCTTCAGACCTGTAATTTTGACTAACATCGACAAAGAAAATCCTATTTATGATGAAGAATTATTTGGCCCTGTAGCAGAAGTCTTTGTAGTTGACGATGATGACGATGCCATTCAGCTTGCAAATGATTCTAGCTATGGCTTAGGTTCATCTGTTATCTCTAACGATATCAAACGTGCTCAAAACGTGGCCGCTCAAATTGAAACTGGTATGACTGTCATCAATGGCCGCTGGATTACCTCTGGTGAATTGCCATTTGGTGGCGTGAAGAAGTCTGGCTACGGTCGTGAATTAAGTGACTTAGGCATGATGGCCTTTGTTAACGAACACTTAGTAATTGATGTTACTAAGAATAATCAATAGTAATTTTTCGATAAAAGAAATACGCTGGCAACTTAACCAGCGTATTTCTTTTACTTATTATTAATTCTATTTCTTTTTAAAAAGATTATATCCAGCCAAAATCGTGGTCAACACGCTAGCCAAAATCATAAAGTAAGCTGAAGCCCCGAGAGAAACTGCATATGACATAAGTTGACTCGTCAATTGAGCCAGCACCCCAGTTGAAGCATGTGCCGCGCTTGATATTTGAAAAATCATATAAATCAAAAAGATTGATTCAATCAAAGAAAGGAAGAAGGCTAAAGTCTGACTAGCCTTAGTATTTTTCAAAATATTATAAATAATGAAAATTGGGAACAAGAATAGTAGCAACCAGACAATGTAAAGAATAAGTGCATACCATGATGTCACGTCGGATGAAAGCAAGCGCCCTGCTAAACCGAACAGTACATTGGAAATAGACATTCTCTGCGTGTAAGCCGAAGCACCCGAGTCGGTAAAGAGAACGATTAGACTAACTAAAGCCGTAAAAATAACTGAAATCTGCACATAATTAAAGTGATGTTTGCGAACATTTTTTATTTCACGTACATGATTTTCAATCCGAGGATATTTTTGCACAAATTCTCGGTTTTTCGCTTTGACTTTACTTTCACGTGCATCCAACCGGTTAAAGACATCGGAACCAATTCGGTCAATCTTTTGCGTTAATCGCTTATCAACCGTATACTGCTCGATCTTATCTTTACGATCACACACAATATAAAGCCAAACCATTAGGGCTAAAAAGCCAGTCCACCCTGCCGCTCTAGAAAAACTCATTAGGATTAAAAGTAAGACTCCCAATAAGAAGACTAAGGTCGCATTTTTCCTAACCCACGCAATCATTCTTTGGACAGTGGTGTTTTGCTTTTCAGGAATAAATTCTTCCCGATAGGCTGCACGGCTGATAATCTTTTCGCCTTCATCTGGTTCTTCAAACTTTGCTTTTGGGTGCTGATCTGTGAAAAAGTCGTCTCGATATTTTTTTAGATTGAAGCCACAGTTTGGACAAATATCATCTGTTTCACTAATTTTATGGCCACAATTTGGACAAGTAGTCATATAAGAATTCCCTTCTTTTTCAATCTGTTAGTCATTATTATAACATGTATCAGAATTTGAAGATCAAAACAAAAAAAGACCGAATCATTGCGATTCGGTCGAAAAAATTATTTACTAACTATTTTTCAACATCAATTGGTAAAACATTATCAATATAAGGTGAATGTCCATCAGCAATCAAATCTGATATCTTTCTCAACATTGGAAATTGTATGTTCCTAGTATCATTTCCAAACTTTTGATATGCTTCTGGAGTTGCATCTTTATGTAATAATTCATATCCTAATCTTTTGTAGAAATTAACACTTTCGTCCACAGATTCAAGATAAATCAGCTGAACACCTGTATACAATGCAATCACCATGCACATGGAAAAGAATTCCATCATTAGTGCTCTACCAATTCCTGTTCCTTGGTATTCCTTGTCAATTGCAAAATAAGCAAGGTTTATATATGGTGTATCAACTTTATAAGTACCATCATCCTTCTTAACATTCTGTGTTAATAACCCTACTGTTGACGAGAAAAAACCAACTATCTGATTTTTGATAGGATCCATTAATACAAAAGTCTTTAATTTCTGTGTACTTTCGAACTTCGGACATTCCTTACGAAAAAAATTATCTATACCACGATTAGTGGAATCAAAATGTAGGGCTAACTCTTCAAAATGTGGACACGTACTTAACGGGCATAATTTAAATGCTCTACTTTGATTCATGCTTTTCCTTCCCACGTTGAATTACTATCCCATCAGCTTCAACTTCTTTTTGCAACTTTTTTATAGACACACGTGGTACTGGATTGGCTATTTTGTTTTTGAATTCTTTAAATGCTTTTTCATTTTTAAATGTTATCTCAGCATTTCTAACAATACCTACCATAATTACCAACTCCTTTTAGTGTACCTATTAATATTATACAATCATAATCTGTTTTACTATTAGTTTCAAGATTTATTTTAACAAAAAAAGACCGAATCATTGCGATTCGGTCGAAAAACTATTTATTAATTATTTTTCTTATTTCTTCTTTTGGCGAACTTATTAAGGTCGATTCCCTCATATGTCAACTTAGTAGCTGCTGACATAGTAATTGGCAAAATGAAGACCAAGATGAGCAAACCAATATCCACGGCTAAGGCAACTTCAATCAAAGTTGGAATACCTGATGGAATCAAGGCTGCAAAAGTACCACCCAAGATAATTGCGGCTGATATAACAACCGTACCAATGATAGCACATGCCTTCAAGATTCTTGAACTTGGAGTAGTGTATCCTTCAGACTCAAGTTCACGATAACGAGTCATCAGGAAGATACTGTAGTCAACACCCAAAGCGATCAACATAATGAAGCTGAAGAATGGTGTGTTCCAAGTAAGCATTGACTTACCAAGAACTGCTTTAACAATCCATTGATTGATTGAAAGTGAGCAGAGATAAGCAATAAGTAAAGTACCAAGAATGTAGATTGGTTGCAAAAGTGACCGAGTTACAAACATCAAGGCAATGCCGATACCGATTAACATAATAGCAGCGGTTCTAAGGAAGTCACCACTAGCAACCGTCTTAGTATCTTCAATCTTGGAACTTTGACCACCCATAGCTACCTTAGCATCCTTCAAGGCAGTACCTTGGAATGACTTCTTAGCCATAGCACTTAATTCTTGTGACTTCTTAGTAGCTTCGGTTGCACTTGGGTTTGAATTGAAGACAACGATAATTTGAGCTGACTTCTTATCAGGGCTAAGGTAAACATCCATTGACTTCTTGAACATATCGTTCTTCAAGAATTCCTTAGGGATGTAGAAAGTATCAGCGGCAGCTGATGAACCTAAACCTCTGAGGTAGGTTTCACCTTGACCTAAACCACTATTAACAGTGTCAATACCTGAAGTCAATTGTGGAACTTTGCTTGCCAACTTACCAGCACCTGCACTGAGTTGTCCAGCACCTGTGTTAAGTTGACTGATACCTGAAATAAGTTGTGGAGCTTGACCAGCTAATTGGCCGATACCACTATTAAGCTGACCGGCACCATTTGCAAGTGTGCCAAGACCTGTGTTCAATTGACCCGCGCCATTGTTAAGTCGGTTTACACCCGCACCAAGACGACTAGCGCCTGACGAAAGTGAACCTAAGCCACTGCTTAATTGACCAGCACCTGAATTAAGTCTTTGTGCGCCTGCCACACCTTGTGAAGCAGCTGATTGAACTTGCGTCAAGCCTGAGCTTAATTGGTTCAAAGCAGTAGCTGCACCTGGAAGTGCCTTGTTAGAAGCTTGAGCTAATTTAGCTACTTGAGTCTGGAGAGTTGATAATTGTTGAAGTGATGAAGTTAAAGCACCTAATTGTGAGCTAAGTCCAGAAACATCTATAGAAGCATTACCCGTTTGAGTATCAGCTTGTGTATTACTAAATGCCTTATTAATAGCTGCTTCAGCCTTTTGCTGGTCTTCAGTAGTTAAGCCAGCACTGCCAATGGCTTGAAGTGCTGCTCGTTTTGCTTGTGCCTGAGCACCAGCAGCTTTTTGACTAGCTGCTGACAATTGTGCTGCTTGTTCTTGTAACTTCTTCAAACTTGCAGTTAATCGTCCAACTTGTGAAGTATCTAATCCACTAACAGCTTGATTCAATTGTTGAATACCACTGTTAATTTGTGGCAAAGCAGTTTGAAGTTGAGCGAGTTGTTGTTTGTTTGAACCACTCAATTGAGTTGAAAGTTGTGAACTCAATTGTTGTAATTGGTTAACCATTTGTTGGGTACCACTTTGCAAGCTGCTAGCACCATTCTTTAAGCGATTTGCACCGCTAACTAATTGGCTTGCACCACTTTGAAGTGCGTGAGTACCACTTGCCAAACGACCAGCACCTGTTTGTAAACGTACTGCACCACTTTGTAATTGGCTTGCACCATTTTGCAAACGACTAGTACCACCAACTAATTGTTGGGCACCACTTTGAAGACGACCCGTACCATCTTGAAGTTGATCTGCACCATCCTTCAAACTATTGGCACCATTAGCAACCTTGTTGGCACCCTTACTCAATTTACCCAAACCTGAACGAGCTTGATCAACACCGTCGTTAACCGTGTTTAATTGATTGTTGACATAAAGCATATCAATTGGTTCGCCGTAAGGTTCTGTAACAGATGTCGCAAATGAAACATCTTTTGAAGCTTGAAGTTGCTTAGTCACTTGATCAATTAACTTCAAATTTTCTTCATTGTCTAATCTATGCTTACTTTGAATGTACAAGTATGATGGTTCAGCCATCCCTTTAGAGAAGTGCTTTTGTACTATCAACAAACCTTGCTTAGATGGAACTGAATCTGCAATTTCATCAGTGTCATCGTAGTTCAAGTGACCTGAGTACATTAACATGAATGGCACAACAACAACTGCTAACACAACCAAGTAAATAATTGGATGCTTCAATGTGGCAGATGAAATACCATGCCATAACTTGTCATCACTTTCACCAGTAAATTTCTTAACTGGCCAGAACATTTTCTTACCAAGCGTAGCCATAAAGAATGGGTTGAGTGTCAAAAGCACTATCAATAAAACAGCAACGCCGACCGCAACACCAACAGCTGATTGGTAAACGGAGAATTTAGCTAAACTTAAAGCAGTAAAACCAATTAAGATGGATGAACCTGAGTAAAGAATTGTTTTACCAGCATTGCGCAAAGCGTCATGCATGGCTTTATACTTGTCCATCCCTTTTCCTAGATTTTCTTTAAACTTGTCATACAGCAAAATGTTGTAGTCGGTACCGATACCAAAGAGCACGATAACCATAAACACTTGCGTAAAGTTTGAAAATGGGAAATTGGCGCTTTTAACTAAATTAGTAACAATTGAGAAGGAAGTAAGGAATGAAACACCAACTGTCAACAATGAAATAAGTGGAACAATTGGTGACTTAAATACGATAACCAAAACAATAAAGATAAAGACAACTGTAATGGCTTCAGTCTTCTTAATTCCCTCTTGAATTGAAGCGGAGAAGTCGTGCTGCAAGACATCCGCACCCGTTACATAAGTACGAAGCCCTTGCGTTTTCGCGGCCTTGTTCATTTCGTTATAAACTTTTTCAATCGTGCCATGACTCTTAGCCACATTAAATTGTGCTACCCAAGTCGTGCCATCTTTTGATTGAAGTTTCTTTCTTGTAGCAATATTGGAATCTGGAAGTAATGAATCCTTGATTCCGTACTTGCCTTTATCATTAGTGAACTTATCAAGCGTATTATTAATAGCCTGTTTATCGGCATCAGTTAGCTTGCCACTCTTTTTGTTAAAAACAAGTGCTACTGCATAAGTGTTTTTCTTTTTCGAGCCCCAATTGTTCTCTATTGACTGTGCCACATTGCTTTGCACATTACTTGGCAACGTAATGTTAGAGTGATCATTAGTCAGCTGCGTAATGTTAGGCAAAGCAACAACGGAAATAATCAATATTAAAATCCACGCAATCAGTTCGAAAACATGGTTCTTCAGAAATTTCTGCACTTTCCTATTTCCTCCCTATTTGTTGTAAATCAGGTACTGGTTCTACAAGTCGTAAAATCATTTCATGATAATTACGATTAGATTCATCTTCTGTTTCATCTCCAAAAGACTTCGATTTATCCAAAAAAACGTACCCTAATACGGCGCCAATTAAAGCATGAAATGAAATGACACTTTCTTTTTTAAAATTAAGTCTTTCACCCATTTTAATTAAATCCAAGATTTCTTGATTGATGGCCGCATCCTTTGGATATTCGTTCAAATGATACAGAATACTTGATAAAGCCGGATCGCTTAATAAAAAGTCGCGCACAACATCCGCAAACTTAAGCAATGCATCCCTACCTGACATACCAATTAGATCATTCATCAACTCATGACGTAAGATCTTAATCCGTCTTGCACCAACTAGTGATAGCAATTGTTTGCGTCCGGAAACGTAATGATAAAGCGACTGTGAGCGGACATCGAGCGCCTTAGCCAATGCTGGCAAAGTTGTAGCTGTCAGTCCTTTTTTAGAAATTAATTCAGTAGCTTGATCAATTATTTTATCCAGATCAAGATTTCTTTTCTGTGCCATTTTCATCCCTCCTTTGTCTTAGCATAGTAAATAATATACACCTACAGTGTGAAGATTACAATCTACATAGTGTAAATAATTTATTTTTTCTATAAAAAAATAATGAAGCCTTCTCGGACTTCATCATTTCCGTTACTTATGCTTTTTTATAAACCAAGCATTAACCGTTTTGCCCAATTTATTAAAATTCTTGTGTTGCGTGCTCCAAACAGACATACAGTAAGCACGTCCGTTAGTCTGAACAATTGCGACAGCAAAATCATCCTCACCAATTGCATAAATGCCGCCACTTAAGCCAGAAACTAAACTTGGTCGCTCTTTAGCTAGAGTTGCTAAAACTCGACTAGCATATTGCCGATTTAATACCCGACCTTGATACAAGCCAATCATTGTCTTAGCTAAATCATTAGCTGTTGTCTGACCAGTCATATTTGAATTGACCTTAGTTTGAGTGGCACCCATTTTTTTAGCAACTTGGTCAATATTATTAACTCCAATTTTTCTAGTTAAGGCACTAGCTGCAGTTTTATTACCCTTAAGCATTGCGCTGCGCAAATAACTTACACCATAGGTAATACCAACTTGAAACATCTTATCACCCTTGGCTTTGTCTTTTTTGCTAATCTTAATCGCAGTTCGCGACCCCATCTTGCCTTTTTGTTCTTGCTCATACAAGGCGATCAGTAAAAATAACCGCATTGTTTTTCCTGCGTCATGAGCCTTATTAGTATTAGAAACTACGGCAAAGTGACTAGAGTTAGTTAAATCCTGTGCTACTACCTGGAAGCTATCATCAATGCCCATAACTTTTTTGATTTGCTTGACTAGCTTCTGATTACTGCCTTTTTGAGCTTTAACATGGTTAGAATATTCAATCGAATTAACCTTGGGCTCCTTAGGCTTTTCTAATTTTTTAACCTTTGGCTCCTTGGTCTTCTTTTTATTCTTAGCGACCTTGCTGTTATTTGGTTCAACAATCTTTAACTGCGCGTTTTCCACCCGCTTTATGTTTGATGTATACAAAATGAATGCAAATAAAGTCACAATTAAAGAACCAATTAATATTTTATGTTTCATTAAAACGCCTCAATTTTAGAAGAAATGATGCCTTTTCATCAAAATGACTAACCAAACCATTAAAACAACCATCAAAATAATGATTAAAACCCAGTCAAATGAATTTTTTAAAATTGGTAGACTAACATTCATACCATAAAAACCGGTTAAAATAGTTGGAATAGTTAATACCAATGACCACACAGTTAAGAATTGCATGGTGTCATTCAAATTATTGTTCATCATATTATTACTGGTAGCTGATAAAGTCTTAGTTACCTGCTGGGAAATCTGCACCATTTCTGCAGACTGGCTTGATTCAATCAAGACGTCATCCAAGCGTTCACTGGCTTCTTTAGTGAAGTCTAATTTGCTGTGATTCAGGCCATGCAACATGATTAAATCCGTCTGAATTGAACTTGATAAATAAACTAAACTTTTTTCAATATTCGAAAGTTCCACCAAATCTTTATTGTTAATGTCATCAGACAACTTCTGATCTAGGCTGTTACGTTCAACGTCAAGTTGCGTTACGGCACGCTGGAAGTATTGTGATGAATATAGGAAAAAGAGCATCAACAACTCAGTAACATCTTTAGCTTCAGACAAACGCTCCCGCATATGTTCATCGTTGAATTCATCAAACACATAGCTGGTTGATTCTGTATGGAAAGTAAAGATATTTTCACCCACTACTAAAAAAGTGATTGGGTGTGAGGTAAAGTGCTTAATCGTGTTGGTCGGCCAAATTGGCACATCGTAAACAAGCAAGTGGCTCTTAGTATGGACGTCATAGTCATAGTGAGGACGTTCGTGACGGTCAGAAATATAAGAGATAATGTCAGGCGTAAAATTAAAATCCTGCTGCAATCTCTCACTGTCTTCTTCACTTAAATTATTGATGTCATACCACTTATACTTTGTTCTTACCGGAAAATTTTGTTGTCTAATCAACCAGCTCACCTCAACTTTTATTTTATTACCTAGTAAATGGTACCATTTTTCTCAATTCTTTTTCCACAAAAAAACAGACCTTACGGTCTGCTCTTTGAAATCTAATTGCTATTTAATTTTATTGCTTCCAAGCAGCATCAAATTTTTGCTTACCAGTATTAATTTGGCTGTTAGTATTTTGACCCTTTTGGGCTGCAGCAAAGATATTTTGCAAAATGCTGTTCAATTGGTTGTATGCAGCATTTGAATTCTTAGCAACAGGAACACTGTACAAGTTCTTCATAGCATCTTCAAGTTTAGCAGGAAGCTTGATGCTCTTGTTATTCTTGTATTCACTAGATTCGATTGCACTATTGTTTACAGGAATGTAACCAGTAGCATTAGCCCACTTAATTTGGCTTGACTTAGATACTAAGAACTTAATGTACTTAAATGCAGCAGCTTTTTGTTCAGCGCTAGCGTGGTTAAACATGTAAATATCAGTACCTTGTTGCATGGTGTATTTGCCAGGACGTGGAGCAACATCATAAGTAAACTTGTTACCTACACCTTGCTTAACAAAGCCTTCACCTGCAGAAGTACCAACAAACATTGCAACCTTTTCGTTAGCAAATGGACCTGAAAGGTAGTGTTCTGAACCAGCTACTCTGAAGTAACCCTTCTTAATACCATCTGCATAGAAGTTGAGAACTTTCTTTGAAGTTGAACCACTGAAGTTAATCTTATCAGTAAAGTTCACGCCTTCGTCCTTCATACCAAGAGTGTAGTAGTTGGATAGTGAATCAAAACCAGCACCTACAACTTTGTGGTTACTCTTCTTGTAGATAGTTTCTGAAACATCCTTAAGTTCTTCCATAGTAGTTGGAACTTTCTTGATGCCATATTTCTTAAACATGGTCTTGTTGTAAGTCAAAGTTTCAATTGACTTGTTAAATGGGATACCGTATTGAGTTCCCTTAATTTTTGCACCATCAAGAAGTTCAGTTCTAATGTCAGATGCCTTTGCACTGCCCCAACCAACATTCTTGTTGTTGATATATGGGGTCATGTTTACAAGCATCTTGTTTTGAGCTGCGTTCCAAAGCCAACCTGGATAAGCTTGAGTAATAGTAGGTAAGTTATTTGGTGATTGCAAAGTTGAGTTGATCTTAGCTTGCAAATCATTGTATGCACCTTGGTTTTCAAGCTTAACAGTAATTTTAGGGTTCTTCTTTTCAAATTCATTAGTTAATTGCTTTAAAGTAGAACCTTGTACTCCCGGCATAGCGTTCCAGAAGACAACTGTAGTCTTCTTAGTAATCTTTGATGGAATCTTCTCTGAACTTGATGAAGAAGAATTGCCACTCTTTGAACAAGCAGCAGTGCCAACTAGGGCCAAAGTAGCAACGGCAGCCATAGTAAGTTTCTTACTAAACTTCATTTGGATAAATCCTCCCAAAAAATAAAACTAAACAACAATATATTTTTGATTCACTAAAGCATGATTGTTTGACCACGTTTAGGTAAAATCCGTTCTCCATATGGGTTCTCTTCCAGCTCCGGATGCAATGTGTGCACCGGTACTAAAACAGCTGGTTGAACCCCAGCAATGATTTCCTTGAGTTCTTTTTCATCGGCATGGCCTGAACAGCGCAACGCCTTATACTCAATATCATTGTTAGCTAAAGCCTCTACAAATGGTTTGTAGGCAGGATCAAAATCCCCTAATGGCTCAGCATTTGAGTGGATATACAAACCACCCTTTTGCAGCTTATCATAATCGGTGACAACTTGCCACATGTATTTATGATTATCTGCTAAAAGCTCATCATAGCTAACTTCTAGCTCTGGCTTAAGGTCAGCATAGTGCTCCTCATTAGGCATGTAATAGTAAGGATAGTCTTCATCCAAACTTTCCTTAATCAAATGGGCACGCTGAGCATGTAAAACGACCTTTCTTGGTGAATCGGCAATGATTCGCAATAATCGTTCAACATTAGTAGGATAAGTATTAAAAGTGATTTGGCGTTCAGGGTTAGCCTTTTGCAGGCGCACGATTTCTTCAGTTAGTTCTACTTCATTCTTAGGGCCAGTAAACTCTTCACTGTTTTCATCATGCTTTTCTTCTGGCCAAGAAACGCCAGTGCCTTCAATGATTAGCATATCGCTATTTTTAGCTGCCTGCATAAAGTCCCGCACCCAATCTGGATGATAACCATGCAAGCGAATGTCGCCAGTATAGGCGATTTGCTTATCCGGTGTCTTAACTAATAGACCAGTAGCACCGTAAGCGTCATGATCACTAGGATATATTTCCAGGATAATATCGCCCACCTTAATTGGTTTCTTGTATTCTGCCGCGATGATTGGACGAGTATAAGTCCGATCATGACCTGCAGCAGGAAGCAAGAAGTCGCCCTTTTCATTCAAGGCTGGCAATAAATGAGCTGTAATTGGACCTGCATAAAGTGGAATTTCTGGGGCCAAAAAGTTCATTGCCTTACTGTGATCCAAATGTAGATGCGAAATATAGGCCGCCGCATGCTCCCAGCGGTCAGTATCAATTGGCTTACCCGTTAATTTAGGATCGTAAAAATTAGGCACATCCCCGATTAATTTATTTTTAATCAGAGTTTGATAACTTTCATCTGGCAATTTTAACTCTGGCCGATAAACTTCCCCCAAGTCAAACAATACATGCGACTTGTTATAGGCCACTTCAATCATCGGTCCACCAATTGTGGTTAAACCATTATAAAAAGTTACTGTCGTTTTATCCTTTAAGGTCATTGCGCACTACTCCTCGAATAATTTGCTTTCTAAAGATGAAGTACAAAATCAAGATTGGCAAAACAGTCAATGTGGCAGCAGCAAGTTGAAGTTGAGTTTCACTACCTGCATCAGATGCAAATGAAGTTAAACCATTGTTCAACAATCTCATGCTGTCTTCGTTAGTTACCAATAATGGCCAGAGGAATGAATTCCAACCAGAAATGAAACTTAATAAAGCAACGGTGAACAAGCCACCTTTAGACATTGGCACCAAAATTTTCCAAATATATTCCCAATCACTCGCTCCGTCAATCATCGCAGCTTTATAAATTGTCTGTGAGATTGAACCGAAGTAGCTTTGCAAGTAGTACATGTAGAAAATTGAAGTTAAAAATGGCAATACCAAACCAATATAAGTGTTCAACAAGCCCATTCTGGCAATGGTATTGTAGTTAGTAAAGATAATTGCTTCACCAGGCACCATCAATAATGATAAAAGTACCATTTGAACAACACCTTTACCCTTGAACTTCAAGTTAACCATGGCAAAAGCACCAAGCAAGGCGTTAAACAAACTCACAATTGTCGTTACACTAGCTGTGATAAAAGTGTTTAGGAAGTAACGAGCAAATGGAGCTTGGGCGAATACTTTGGCATAATTTGACCATTCAAAATGCTTAGGAATGATTGTTGGTGGAATAGTGGTTGTTTCTCTAAAACTCATTAATCCACCCAAAATCATGTAGATAAATGGAAAGACAGTAATGATTGCGAAAATCGCTAAAATAATATAAGCAATCAAAGTGCCCCAACGAATCTTCTTCATCCTTTACTGTCCTCCAATCTTCTTCATCATCTTGCGTTGCAAGAATGTGACAAACATAATGATGATAAATAAGACAACCGTTGCGGCCATCGCTACACCTGGAGTACCAACAATTTGGAACTTGTTATAGATGTAGAACACTGCAGTTGTAGCTGAGTTACCAACACCTGCTTGTCCATTGAATAAAGCATAAACAGATGTATAAATCTTAAATGCAGCAATGATATTCATTGTTAATAAGAAGGCGATCGTTGGCACAAGCTGCGGCATTGTAATACGCCAGAACTTTTCAGTACCAGTTGCGCCATACATATCCGCAATTGTGTAGTAATTAGGGTCAATGTTTCTCAAAGCCCCCATCAAGATAACGATGTTAAAAGCTAAAGAAGTCCAAACACCAAAGATGATAATTGTCGTCAATGACATCGCTGGATCATCAATCCAGTTTGGTGTTGGCAAGTGAACTGCCTTGAGCAAGAAGTTAAGCAAACCATAGTCACCGTTAAAAATATAACGGAATACGATACCAATAGCGATAGTTGACGTAACATATGGCATAAAGAAAGTCGTTTCAAAGAATGACTTATGCTTTATCCTGCTGAAAATAAACCAGGCCAACATGATTGAAATAGCCAAAGCAACTGGCACAGAAATTAGGGCATACAAAATAGTATTCTTGATTGCCCGCCAAAATTCTGGATCACTAAAGATATATTGATAATTGCTGAAGCCGCTCCAATTCAGATTAATTAACGAGCCGCTTTGAAAACTCATTACAAAGGCCCGCAAAATTGGATAAATACTAAAGAAAGTAACAAAGATAATTGTTGGCGCTAAAAAGAGCCACGCCTTTTTCTGATTGCTCTTCATTAGTAGACACGCTCTCCTTCCTTAGTAAACAGGAATACTCGATCAAGACGCATCTTCAAATTGATATTATCACCAGGCTTAATTGGTGTCTCAAGGTTGACTAATGAACGAGCTTGTACCCCATCATGGGTAAATTTCAAAATTCGTTCACGACCGATTAATTCGACATCATCAACTTTAGCTGAAACTGCACCATCTTCTTCAACTGGCAAAATATTTTCTGGACGAACGGATAAAACGTACTCGCCGTCAGTTAAGTCACGTTTAAAACGATCCTTGTCTAAATCGCCCACGTTAATTTCAAAATCTGAGCCAGTAATCTTGCCGCCATTAACCTTTACATTAAAGTTATCAATCACAGGATTACCAACAAAATTAGCAACAAAGTAGTTATTTGGTTCAAGATAGAAGTTTTGTCCTAAGTCATCTTGTTGGATCACACCATTATTAAAGAGAATAATCTTATCACCGATTGACAAGGCTTCTTCTTGATCGTGAGTAACAAACAAGGTGGTAATACCCACACTTTTAACTAAAGCACGAATTTCTTCACGAATCTTCAACCGTAAACGTGCATCCAAGTTACTCAATGGTTCATCCATCAGCAGAATCTTAGGTTGTTGCACTAAAGCACGGGCAATAGCTACACGCTGCTGTTGACCACCAGATAAATTGCCCGGCTTTTGATCAGCAAGTTCGGTAATCTGGGTCGTTGCCATATACTTTTCAGCAATCTTCCTCGCCTCATCCTTAGGCATCTTTTGCTTGCCCACAGTCAGAGGAAACATTACATTCTGAAGTACAGTCATATGTGGATATAAGGCATAGTTCTGGAAAACATAGCCGATCTGACGATCCTTAGGTGCTACGTTAACAACTGACTTGCCATCAAAAAGGATGTCACCGCTAGTTGGATTAAGCAAACCAGCTAGCATATTTAAGATGGTTGTTTTACCACAACCAGATGGGCCAAGCAAACATACAAGGTCACCTTTTTTTACGGAAAAGCTAACATCCTTGATTGCTTCATGACCGTTATCATAAACCTTTTTGAGGTTCTTTACTTCCACGAATTTCTCATCATTCATAAGTTTCACGCACCACTATATATTGATTTAAATTTTTAAATTTCTCTATTAATTCTAAGCTAAATATACGAAAATAACAAATAATTTTCATTTGAAATTCGGGGTTTCAACGACTTTGTGAAATGCTTCTCAGCAAGTATTCGGCTTTTGTTCGCATTTGCTTTTATTTTTCACTTATTTCTTTTTAAAAATTCGGGTTTACTAAATATTGTGGTAGGTACCAAAAAAAGCCATGAATTAGTCATGGCTTTTTGTATCATAAGTTATCTCCACGTTCAAATTGATATTTTGAACTATTCAAGGCTTGACGAACCAACTTGCTCATCAAGTTCTTAGTCTTTTTGGTAATCACACCAGCAGTTTCATCATTAGCGCTAGTTAAATATTTAATAAGCTCTCTGCCTTCCATATTTTTAGCTTTTTCATCAATAAGATCAATTCGGCCAATACCGTAGCTTTGACAATCATCACGATAGGCGTTTACCTCATAAATATATTGGTGATAGCGTGGTTCAACAAGCACTTGTAAAGTTTTATACAACCAGTAAGCACTACTATCTGGATCAACGATATGATCTGCCACCTTATAGTTAAGTGGTGTATCCTCAATATTGGTGTAGAAAGGAACATATGGTGAATATGCATAAAAGCCCATATTAATCCATTGAATTGCAGCCATCTTGGCAGGAACATCATTTCTAATTTGCAAGATGCTTGATTCTTGGTTTCTGTCTAAAGCAATAGAACGGAACATCTTTTGTTCTTTTTCTGAACCAGATGAAAAAGTGTCCATTGGATCGTATGGTGTACCGTTATAGTGACTAGTTAAAAATCTTTGCACATCTTCAACACCAATCTTCTTTTCGGGAACGCGCGTAAATGGCATTTCTTGACTAGTTGGGTCTTGTTCAATGCTTGGATTAAACAACTTCTGTCCATACCAAGTTCTTGGAGTATTGTAAAAAGCATCAGCTTCATCCTTAGTACCAAAAATATCTCTGAAAGAAAAGCTACCGTCAGTACTATTGTTTAAATGATTCTTTTCTACGAATTCTCGAATACCAGCTGAATACATAAAGTTATCTGGATCATCAAAGTCAACATTTTGAATCACCATGATGTTAGGACAAATTGCGTAAGAATCATCAGGAACACGAGCCGCAACCCATTGGTGACCCGCGCCAGTTTCCAGATACCAAACTTCCTTGTTGTCTGAAAAGGCAATACCGTTGCTTTCACCGGTACCATATTTTTCGATTAATTGCCCTAAGCGCTTAACACCTTCACGAGCAGTCTTCACGAATGGCAAAGTAATATAAACCATTGAGTCTTCGTTGATTCCATTTGCTACTAAAGGATCATGTCCTAAGCAGCGAGCATTAGTAGCTTCAGTTTCAGTGGCTGACATGGCAACGTTATATTCGTTAATGCCTTGCTCGTCCCAGCGACCTTCTGAATCATCAGCAGTAGGGACAGCAGTCCATTTGCAGCCATCGCCCTCAAGGTGCATCTTAAAGCCGTTATATTTTGATACATAATCTTCATCATAATGACGGGCTGGGTTTACCACAAAAACTTTTTCGTTAATGCCACCATAACCGTCTTCGTCACGCGCAATCATGGTTGATCCATCGATTGAAGCGTCCTTACCAACTAGCATTGCAGTACAGTTATCTTTTTTCATTATTGTTTATACTTCCTTTTTTATTTCAGTAATAATTTTTCATATTATTAATTCTACTACTCATTAACCTGCATTTGCCGATCAACTTTTGCTCGACCGTTATTATAGTTAAAAACATAACCGGGCTGCACGTTATAGAGATAGACATTGAAGTTTAAACTGCCATCAGTTGAAACGGCCTGCAAATTCACGCCGCGGGCCATTAACTCATTACCACGAAAAACAGCAGTTGCTTGATAAATTACACGCTTATTCTGCCGCAGTGCTCTCCTAACCTTAGCCTCAAAAATAGTCTGAATCTTTTGGTTAGAATAAGCGGATTGCGTAAATAAATTCTTAGGATTATTTTGGTCCCCTGATTGATTGCGTGGATCATAATTGCCGCTTTGATCAATTCCAGCTGAGACTGAATAGGCAATCAAGTGGCCCCGATTATAGATTTGGGTACCGTTACGGTGATTATAGTGCCAGCCAGTCGGTTCAACATATTGCCTTACTCGCAAGCTATCATTAGCCACATTGCGCTTTTCCAAAAAGGCTGTATTAGAGCGCGATGTTCGATTCAATGAATCAAGGTTAGAGTAAATCACCCGATTTATCTTCCATGCGCCTTTGACCAAAGTCGACTTATCATGGTTGACTTCGGTATAAGCGCGACTGCCACTCTTAAAATTCAAATTAGCTAATTTTTGATAATCAGTTGGCGATAGACCTCCATAATTGGTCTTGGCTTTTGATGCATCGCTAATTGTATTAGTTACATGTTCATCATTATTGCCAGTAAAGTCACGCAAAAACTGGCTGCCATTTGGATCGCTGCCAGCTTTAGTAAAAACTCCCCATAAAATCGCGATTAAGACAATTAATGATGAAACAACCGTTCCTTGTTTTTTTCGTCTTCTTCGTGTCATCTTTTTCCTCTAACTACGAGCCCAATCATCAAGCATGCTTAAGAAAAAGGTCTCCGAGAAACGTTTAATCTTAGCACCATTTTTGATCAAATCACGTGCTGCATTCAAATCCTGATTATCTTTTCTAAAGAAATCTTGATCACCCATGATTAAGTAATTAGTCGTTGCTAACACTGAATTGTCAACTTGGCCGCCCATATTGTTGATCATCTTGCCCGCTTCAGCTTCGTTCATATGAATATTGCCAGACAAAACGATATTCTTATTTTGAACCGGATTGTGCCAACCTAAGTCAACATAATCCAATTCGCCAGTAGTTAGGTCGATATTCTTAATCTTGCTTTGTGCCTTTTCCAATAAATCATCAGTAAAGTGCTGGGCAAAGTCATCATAAACCTTGATCGTATCAAGAGAATCCTGCAAACCGTGGTGAGCCTCAACTTGAGCAATTCCAGCCCGCTGCATGCAGTCAAGCAGACGGTTATGGCGCTCGCGTGGATAATATGTCCGCGCCAAACGCAATACGTCAACGTAATCATTATCAAGCACTGGTAAGCCATATTTTTGACTTAAATCATACAAAAAGTTCAAGTCAAAATTGACGTTATACCCAATGATAACGTCATCACCAATAAACTCACGAAATTCACGAATAGCCTGCTCAGCCGGAATCCCTTCCTTCACAATTTGCTCTTCAGTAATTCCATTTAGCTTAGTAATAAAAGCAGGAACAGAATTATTCTTGGAAAACTTCACCAAATTAGTATATTGATCAACAATTTGACCGTTACGTACCTTAACCCCACCTAATTCAGTAATTCGATCGCGGTAAGGATATAAGCCCGTTGTTTCAATATCAAGCATTGTATAATTGGTCAAAAAGTCAGGCTTTTCCTGTCCTTTTTTACGCAACTTGTCTTGCGCACCGGTTACATGTAAAATTCCATTTTTTATGTAAATACTCATTCTTCACCTATTTAATCAAATTCATCAGCATCTCGTGCGAATTGCTATCAAAACCCATTGCTCGTTTCTTAAGATCAGCTGGCAAATCTGCATCAGCTAAATCAGCGGCAATATAATGCCAATTAGGAAATTGCTGCACTAGCTTTACCATTGGATCAAGTAATTGAGGACTGGTCTCATCTACGCCTAATTCCAAAATTACGACATTCTTGTCCTCGGCTCCCGTTAGAAACCAACGAAAACGCGTATTAGCATCGGTATCAGGGAAGAAGTTAGCATTCAGCGGCATATGCAATTCCATTGGACTATTGCAGTCCTCGCACTTTGGTACTAAATCTGCCGTTACGTTGCCGTTCTTAATTGCCGTCATAAAGCGCTCTACTACTTCACGGTTATCCTTTTGACCATGATTAATCCCGCTAGAACACTGCATTTTAGTCCAATCACCAAAGGCATTGAAAATTCGATTTTCATTAAAGCCTGCATTTTCAAAAAAGTGCCCGAATGTACTGGTCGCAATAAAATATTTTTTATCACGAATTAGCTTTTTTAGAGCAAGCATCGTCTCACTAGGCTCATATTGTAAGGAATATTCGTTGATTAGCTCACTCCAAAAAGCCCATTGCTCGCTCCAAGTATCAAACCTCTTATCTAATGCATCCCCAATTGTATGCACATCATACTTATCTGCAATTTTGCCAAATTGATCATCAAAGCCTTCTTCACTTAGGATATCTAGTCCCTCTTCTTTGGCCATGCCATTACCAGCCGTTACGATCACCGTGTTAGCATTTTTCAGCCATTTTTTTGCTGTCACTAAATCTGCCATTTTATCTCTTTCCCTTTGAATAACCTGTCAAGCGTAATTGTCCATTAATGTATTCTCCTAAGAAAACATCACTGATACTATTATAACCTGCCTCTTCAACTTGTTGCTCTAACCAAGCTTCGCTTTTGTGAATCAACTCTAAGACATCAATATTAGCCTGACCATCACTAATTATTGGGAAACGAATGTTAGCTTCATCATTTTCAATAATAGTTAATTGCCCGTTTTGCTCAAAGATACAATTCTTAATCTTTTCAACAGAGTAGATACCTCGACTGCGCAATTTAAACATTAATTCATTAGCGGAGATTCCTGCTTTCATGCAGTTTCCCACTAACACCTTGCCATTTTTAATTACCTGAACGGGTTTACCATCGATAATCCCTCTAATCCAATTATTGTGATCACGGCTGAATTTCAAAATAAAAACAACCAACGTCCAAACAATTAGAACTAGGAAAAACTGAAGAATTGTAATACTAGGATTGTAAATCAAGCCACCAATAATTCCACCTAAAACATAATTCTGCAACTGATCTAATGCAGTCGTAGGAGCCAGATTAGACTTACCAAAGACATTGATTTGAATGATTAAAGTTAAGATACCGAGAGCAAACTTAATGAATAATTGTGTGTAATCTAGCTGCATTATTTTATTACCTCTACTTTATGATCAATTACATGGGCTTGCGTTAATGTGTAAGTATTGCGATCATCATTAAGGTTTAACTGATAATCAATATTTTTAGAATCAATCCTTACGATCATGCCATTAGTTAAAACCGTTGAACTAACTAAAACATCAGAAGTCGAAACATTTTCATCTTTAGCAATCGATTTGATGAATGGCACGATTTGAATCGCCTGTGATTTTTGCGTATTAAGTTGCACATATTTTTCATATTGCGTACCGGCAAACAAAAGCAAAAATAATAAGGCAATAATACCCAAATCGCGATACTTGGTTGCAAAACGGTTATGTAAATATAGCAAAGCAAAAATTATCATTGCTAACGCCGCCACCAACATCAAAGCATATAATACTGCCTGATTAGTATTCTGGTTATTTTGAATATATTTCATTGTATAAAAGGTCATGCTCTACCTCACCCTTCATATTTTTCTTTCATTCTAACACAGAAAAAAAGTAGCACTTTCGTACTACTTTTACTAGAAATTATTCACTTTTCACTATTATTAATTATTTTTGAATTTCTTTTAATCCAGCTTTGCGACGGCCCATGTTAAACCATGGTGAAACAGTGAAGGCTAACACATCATTAATTACATAGATCAATGAATTAATTGCCATGGCTAAGTTTGCATCACCTTGAGCATAAGTTACGCCCCAAAGAATCAACTGGAAGACGCCACTAGCAGTCCACCAAAAGTATTGATTGTTGTAACGCATAAAGCACATGATCCCAGCAGTTAATGAAATAGCAAAACTAATAGCATCAATCCAAGGACGAGGATCATTGGTAAATTTACCAATCAAAAAGCCGGATACAACATAAACAAGTAAAGTTCCAACAATAGCAATAAGCCATTCCTTTGAACCAAATTTTCTCAAATGATTCTTAGTATCGTCATTCCATGATCTAACGGCAATGATAACTGGTAAATCTAAAGTTGCAATATAAGCAATCTGTTCAAAAATGGAAAGATAATTCTTAGCTGACCAACCTGCATAGATAAAACAAGCAGCTGAAATCAACCCCAACCAACCATTAATTGCCTTAGTAGCGTTAATTGCCAATACACAAAGTGTACCCAAAAGCGTACCAATAAAAGTAATCAAAGTTACGCTTGTAATTTTGCCTTGAATCAGCAAAGCTAATTGAAATCCAAACGCAAAAAACCATAAACAGTAATTTTGAACTGGCCAGCCTTTCAATTGATTAAATAGCCAAACAAAATAATTTTCGTGTTTTCTTTCCATCCTATTCAACATTCCCCTTTTTTATTTTAGGTCGCAAAATACAAGATCTTGTGCCTTATCCGTGCTATACAAAAAAGCACATCGATATCTATCCTAATAGAAAGATAAATTTTATACAAGATTGAATTCAACCAAATATTGTGTTATTAGCATAAACTATATCTATATGTTGTAGTCAAAATTAAAAAGTAGCTTAAAACTATGTTTTTTAGTAAAATGACACTATGTCACAAAAATGATAGAGGTGTATATATATGCTAAAAAACAAACTAATTTATGTTCCTCAAAAAATATTCCAACAAATTCTTCCTACTAAGGCAACTAACACTCCAAACTACCAATTGCCTATCAACTATTACGATCCTGAAGGCAACATGGTTGGCACTTATTCTGGAATTAACCTGGCGGCAAATGAAACTATCACTCACCACCAGCTCAAGAGATTTATCAACACTCATCTTCCTGAAAATTACGAAGTTTTTCCTTACTTTGCTTATCCTAAGGAGAATATCACCTGTGAAAATCTGCCTGATGAAATAATGATCGCAGTCAGATTATCTAATTAAAAAAGGCGACTCAGATGAGCAATGTCATTAAGTTAAGACATTGTTTTAGTTAGACTAAGCTTTTTAGAGCATTTATCGAATTAAAAATATTCGATAAATGCTTTTTTTGCAGCACAAATAGGCTATCTTAAGATAGCGCGTTTAAATTAGTTTAAGCAGCCAACCGATATGGAAAACTGACCACTAGCTTCGCTTTTAAATTCCTTTTATCTTTTCTTCCTGGTCTAATCGGGGTTAAATAAAACACCAAATTTGTTAGCAGATCAATAAAATTATTCTTTGAATTATCATTCGAGCAAAAGTGTTGTCGCCAGACACAACAAGCCATTTTAAAGTCAATTTGATACTTATATTTTCTTTTTGTTTTTGGCACTGAACAAGCCGCTATTGACAAGCTTACGGCATTATACATGGCAAAATGAGCGTAAAGCTCCATATAAATAAATTGATCTTTCTTAGAATGGAATTGTACACCACCCAAGTCATATTTAAGGTCTCTAAAAGAAGTTTCTATGCCCCAACGAAGATGATAAATTTCTTTCATACGTTCTAGAGGAAATTGCTTACAATCTAGGTTAGTAACAAGGACTTCCCACTCATTATCTGCGCCTGGCGGATTTATCCTGAGCTTACATACCCTAAATTTGACGCTACATAAATCTTCAAAATCCCAACGCGCATCCTATGTATTCTTTGATCTGACAGTTTTGTAATGACGTTTTTTATGCAAAACTAAGTGTAAAAACTTTTCAGTATCTTTGTGAGTTATGTAATAACGATGTAGTGAAGTGACTTGACAAGATAAGTCAATATCACATTCATGGTCAGGCATCGCAGCTATTTCTTTAATTGCCCCACCATTGCCTTTGCTTGCTTTAGTTCGGATTACATAATGACAATGCTTAAGGCGATTACAATTTTCAATCAGATTAAAGCTGCTATAGCCGCGATCCATTAAGACTAAGAAATCCTGCTCTTGTTTGTCTAAGTACTTTAACATCGTTAAAGCGGCTTCGCGTTCATTCATCTGCTGTCGTGGCTGATAAATTAGATTTAAGTACAATTTATTCAAAACATCATAGAGAGCATTCACGTGAACTTGACAATATATCCGTCCATCTTTGTCCTTAAAGATATTTTCTGATTCAGGATTAAATGGTTGGTTAAAGTCCGAGCCATCTATCGCTACCACTAAGTATTGACTATCCAGCAATTTCAATTCAGATCTGGCATGGCTAAGTTTATCCATAATTGCTTTGAAGCACTCAGGTTTTAATTTAGCCTTCTGTTGCTCAAAAGCTGAAGCAGTCATTCTATAATTAACATTGGGAAATGCATTAAGCAATTCATTATTTAAGCTGCCGACTCCCATATTAAGAATCACTTTAATCAAATCGATCACATTAAGCTTGCGACAGCGAGTAAAAGCTTGATCTGAAAAGGTAAATTTATGGATATTAGCAGCGAATTGATTGATAATCTGATCCATCAGCTTTAAAATATTTGAGTGAAGGGATTTCATGAGAAACACAACCTTTCTATGAAAGACCTGATAAGAGACAAAAAGGTGAGCAGATGTCTATATCTGCTCACCTTTATTTTTATTGTAAAGAGAAAAAGAACCGAATCCAAATGATTCGGTTCCCAAAGCTTCGAACTCATCAATGTCTTAACTTAATGACATTAGTTAATGCCTTTGCTTTTTTTAGGCAAAAATATTCATTATAATTTTTTAAATCAAAAGCATTTGATTCATACAGAAAAAGACCATATCTTAATTAAATATCAAGACATAGTCTTTATAAATACACGATTTATAGATTATTAGTAGTTGAATTCATACAACATTTGTTTGTAAAAACAAGTGAAGAAATTTAGTTTTCAGCTGCATACCTACCAGCAAGCATTCCAAAAGTTTGAGCGTGACTTGCTGTTAAACCAGGGACACGATCCGGATATGATCCCCAGAAGAACCCTCCAGAGCAATTTCCTGCGGCATATAAGCCAGGTATAATTTGGCCTTGCTTATTTAAAACTTGCATCTTTGTATTTACCCTTAAACCATCAAGAGTTGCAAGTAACCGTCCACTTAGCCAAGCTCCATAATATGGCCCATTATTAACTGGATATAAACGATATTGTTCCTTACCAAAATCACTGTCATTTCCATCTTGGCAAATTTGATTATATCTTGTAATACTCTTCTTCAAGTTGTCAACAGGTAAATGCAATTGCTTAGCCAAATCATCTATGGTATTAGCTTTTTTAACTAATCCATCTTTAATTCGATCCTGTACTTCTTTACGAGCTTCACTAGCTTTATAAATACCTGGGAATCCTAGTCTAGAGCAACCTAAAGTATGGAATTTCTTTAATACCTTCTCTTGCATAGTATCTTCTGACCAGATGGTTACTTCAACACTTCCCGGTTGTAAAGAAGATCCATTCATATCAAATTGATATGGTTGACTTTCGTTCATAAACCTTTCGCCATTCAGGTTTACTTTCAGGAAAGGATATGAACCTAACCATAAATAACCTGGGTCATTAGGTGGAGTTGTATCAATTCTGTAAAAATCATTAACGTTTGTACCAACTGGAATAGCTGCTCTATCGAAAACAATAGAAGCCGGTTGATCATCCTTTTCAGCACCTACTTCAATAGCGGCCATCAAACCAGATCCATCGTCTCTTTGGCTATCACTGTAAGCATTTGTTCTTAATCCTTGAGGATTCCATTTTTGCATTAAAGCACTATTAGAGCCATAACCTCCTGTGCAAAGAATTACACCTTTTTTTGCATATAATTTATGAATTGAATTATCTTTCTGATCTTGAACTTCAAGACCTACTATTCTTCCGTCTTGCTTAATTAAATGTTCTAATTTTGTTTGCCATGCAAAATCGACACCTAGATCTTTAAGCTTTTCCAGCAACCAGTTACCGTAATTCCATTCCCAAAAATCGCCTTTACTATTAGTTACTTCGTTTCCTGTTGGAAACGCCGTGTTAATTAAGCTTTCATAGTGAGCATCAGTAGTAGCTTTCATATAAGCTCCTTTAGGCTGCAAAATATTTTCATCAATCCAGTCTACAGGTTCTGCACTATGATCCATCCATGTTTTAAGTAATCTCTGATCTACATGGCCTTGCGCAAAAGCAGTCAAATAATTAAGTAATTTCATTTTATCAATTTTAAGACCTGCGTTTTTCTGTGCTTTACTTCCTATCGAAGCAATAGTATCACGATAAAGAAAGCCCGCGCTTTTTGCTTTATCAATTACTAAAACTTTAGCTTTTCTTTGTAAGGCTCCAACGGCGGCAAGACCGCCAGCGTTAGAAGCACCAACAATAATCACATCATATTTATTTTGCATTTTTATTCACCTTGTAAACAAATATATTTTTACTACCAATCCAGATTAGAACAATGACTAATACCATAAATGCAATAACAAAGTAAAATACGGTATTAAAGTTCTTAGTGGCCTCATAAATTCTACTCAAGGCAGGCACAGCAAAAGCACCCACAACATAAGATACAGAACCTGCATAGGACATCCCTAAATCAAATGACTCGCCTGAAAACATCTCACGAGCAAATACTTGTAATCCTGGGCCAAGCAGAACTGTATAAATATCAGCAAGTCCAGCCGCTATAAGAGCGAATGTTACTTGATGCATATTGTTAGATATGATCAATAAAATCATTGAAGTAATACCTACAATAGCCCAGAATGGTAAAGCTTTTTTACCACCCCATTTTTCAGTAGTCACACCAAACAGTGGGGTAATTACAATATCTGAAGCTGTTTGAATAGTAGGCATCATACCTGAAATTGTAGGGCCAAAGCCAACTGCTAAAGCAAAAGTTGGGAATAATTGTAAAACGTTTGAAGCAAATTGAATGCTAATAAAGAACAGCAAAGTAATGAAAAAAGCAACTGAGAAAATAATCGCTCTTTTTGGAATTTTTACTTGTTTATTATTGGAACTTTGTTGACTTTGTTGAAGATTTTTTGGATCATAACCATAAGGTTTTAAACCTATATCAGCAGGTCTTAATCTAATGAACAAAGCTGAAGGAATTCCTATTACTAAAGTCAGCATTGACAGAACGAAGAATGAACTTCTCCAGCCAATACTTTGAATTAACTTATTAATAATCGGCGTTAGTATAACCAAATAAATCGTTTGTACATACGAACCTGCAGAAAATGCAAAATTCTTTCTTTTAGCAAACCAATTATTAATGACAATTCCTTGAACAACCAAGCCGGTAAAGCCACTACTTACGCCAAGTAAGATAGCCATAGCATAAAAAACAATTAAATTAGTGGCTCTTGAAATAATAATAGATCCTATGCCACCAACAATAATAGATATTGTCAAAAACCATTTAACGTTTACTTTTTGGATCAAAGATCCAACTTGAGAAACCGCGATAGCCATTGAAATAATCATTACCGGGAAAAACATGGTAACTACTGATAAACTTGCCCCCATTGATTTAACCAACGGCGGTAAGAATAAACTAATTGTACCTGTATAGGTGTCAACCATCACACACATTAATAGTCCGGTTAACAAAATCATTAACCAAGGATAGACTTTTTGTTTCGTACTCATTTAAATTCTTCTTCCTAATTACTTGCTAGCGCTTACACTTTTAATATAAACTACTCATATGACAAAGAATCATCATAATCAGAATGATAAGTTGACAAAAAGGAATACTTCTAATGAATACTAATCAAATTAAATGTTTTATTACAGTTGCTGAAAATAATAGTTTTTCTAAAAGTGCTACTAAGCTCTTTCTATCTCAATCGACAATATCTAAAAATATAAGTCGTTTGGAGAAAGAATTAGGTTTTAAATTAATTGATCGTAGTCATAAGCATATTAAATTAACAAATAAAGGATCTTATTTTTACCAAATAATTAAACCAATAGCTCAGAAATTAGATGACACGATCAGCGATTTAAGAGAAAATAGTTTGTCTTTAACTTTAGGCTTTACGGATACTCCTACAGAGAGCAAATTTTTACCTAAAGCAATTGATCAGATTGGTCAATTAAACCATGTCTCTGTAAATGTGGAAGTTATAGATCCAAATACACCAACCGGATTAATAAACTTGCTACGTGAAAAATACTTGAACATTTTATGTTTCGAGGAAGATGCTTTTTATAACGCAAAAGACATTAAATTTCTTCCACTTAAAAAGATGGGTTTTTCAGTCATGCTCAAAAGAAAAGATTCTTTACATAACAAAAAGGTTTTAAATTTCAAAGATGTCAAAAATCGTCAAATTATTCTATGGTCAAGTAAAAAAGTTTTGCCCTCAATTAAAAAATTATCATTTAGGCTGGCTAATGAAAATAACATTAATTACACAAAAAAATATGATTTTATGACTATTGCCTCAAAAGTGAAATCTGATGCAAAAATAGGAATTATACCCGATATCTTGGCAGATAAGAACGATCCTGATTTTATTTATATTCCTCTGAATAGTGATGTTACTTATTATTTTGGTATTGCATACAATCGTGAACTGGATAATAGACCTTATTTTCAGCGAGTATTAAATATAATTAAGAACTCCGCCAATGCATTTTTAAACGATAAATAGTATTCTAAACCATTATTTCTAACTGAAAATTATTAATGAAGATAAAAAAAGAAGTGTCTGGGAAAAAACTACTTTCCAGATCATACAAAAAGAACGTTGAGTTTTGCCTCAACGTTCTTTTTGTATACTTTTAGCTCCAGCCTTGATATTATTAAATCACCACAAAATAAAAACAAAAAGGTGGAAACTAATATGTACAAGAATTATATCACAGGTCAAACTGCTTTAACACTTAATCTAGACTTTACCATTCCAGCTAATCATCTGGCTAACACCATTAGCTGGTTTGTAGACTCAATTCCAGAAGATGTCTTATTAGGCAAGACAGCTAAGACGGGACGGCCAGCCTATCATCCAGCCATGATGCTCAAAATACTGCTTTTTGCCTACTCCAGAAGAGTTTTTTCTGGCAGAAAGATTGAATTAATGCTGGAAGAAAATCTGCCGATGATGTTCTTGGCTAACTAGCAAAAGATTTCATACCATACTATCAATAATTTCAGATCAAGCAGCCATGCCAATGAACTGATTAAAAAGAGCTTTATCTACTTCACCAATCTATTAGAAGATGAAGGCTTAATCAATGAAGGTGCCGCCTTTATTGATGGCACTAAAATTGAAGCTGATGCCAACCGCTATACTTTTGTCTGGCGCAAAGCAGTTAAAAAGTATCATGAAAAGCTGAAAGGCCAGGCAGTTGAGCTTTACGATGAATTGATTGCTAAAGAAGTAGTCAAAGAAATGGAAAAAGAAAAAGTCCAAACTAGTCAAGGACTAGAGGAACTGGCTCAGGAAACTGAAGCAGAAATTAATAAGCTGACTGAAGAGATTGAGCAAGAAACAAAGGCTATTCCTGGCGGCTCGCCTCGGAAAGTCAAAAGACGTGGGCTAAAAAAGATTCTGCACAGACTGCAAAAAGACTATGTGCCCAGAATGCAAAAATATGAAGAAGCCGAAGAAATCTTCGCTGGACGCAACAGTTATTCCAAAACAGATCATGACGCTACCTTTATGCATATGAAGGAAGACCACATGAAAAATGGTCAATTAAAGCCTGGCTATAATGTCCAGGCAGTCACGACCGATCAATATGTAGTTGATTATGCCATCTTCCCTAATCCGACTGATTTCAAAACTTTAGAACCGGTTTTAGATCAAATGACCGTGTTGGATAAGTTTGACAAAATTGTCGCCGATGCAGGCTATGGCAGTGAATACAATTATTCCATGCTGGAGGAAAAATACCCAGACAAGAAATACTTTATTCCCTACACTACATATGAAAAAGAACAGACCAAAAAGTACAAGAACGATCCAACTAAACTAATCAACTGGTATTACAACGAAAAGGATGATTATTATATTGATCATCATGGTGTCAGGTTCAATTTCAAATATTACAGCAGACGCAAGGATCGTTCTACAGGTCAGGTCCGTGATTTTAAGGTTTATGAAGCAGACGAGTTCCAGCTAACGCCAGAATTGGAACAATTGGCTAAAACAGCCAGCGGTCGCCAGCGCCAAGTTCGCTATAATCCTAATTGGCAATATTTAAAAGAGAAAACAAAAGAAGTTCTCCAAAGTGAGGAAGGCAGACACATCTATGGCATGAGAAAATATGATGTGGAGCCAGTTTTCGGGCATTTGAAGAACGTATTTGGCATGCGCAGAACCCACTTGCGGGGTAAAGAAAAAGTAGAAACTGACATAGGAATAGCCTTCATGATGATGAATTTGAATAAATATTGGCAAAGAAGATGGATGGAAGACCATCTTCTAATGCTAAAAAAATTAAAGAGCATAAAAAAACGATCAAGATTCTTAAAAAAGAAAACTGAGTCGCTTTTTTCATTGCAATTGATATTAATGTTGCGAAGCACCAGTTGTAGTATCTGGTTCTTCGTGCTTTTCTTCTTTAACTTCTGCAGCTTTAGTTGATGCACCAGTTGCGGCGTCTGGATCAGAATTTCTACGGTAAGTTGCACCAGTAGTTGCATCATCATCTACTACCAATTTTTGACCAGTAGTCTCACAGAAGTACTTAACTAATGGATACAGGTCTTGGACCCATTCATAAATACCAGCATAGTTACCTTGGTCGTCTTCTACACGCTTATAATAGTGCAAAACCAACTTCTTCAAATTGCCTGTTGGTACTGGCATATAAACATCATCATGACCTGCTTCCTTAGTCCGCAAAGCATGAACAACTTTTTTAGCATCCGGAATAACGTCACGAACATCTGGGTGAACTGCTCCCATCGTATCACCAACTTGATCTGGCGTACGTTTAGCCAGCATCTTCTTGTTAGGATCAGTTGGGCGGTTATACCACAAGAATTGATTATTATCGTCAACAAACGTCATTTCACCGATAGTATTCCTTAACATCCAATTAAGTTGGTTAACAGTTAACAAACCTGCATCAAGCTTGACGTAATCATCACCTTCTGCAGCATGAACTTTCTTAGCGGCTTTATCTAACCAATCAGGATCATTTTTATCAATTCCCTCAACTGTATATTTAGACTTGCCCTTTGCATCAAAATCTTCTTTTAAGTATTCATCGGCATTCATATCTTTAAGCCATTTTGGTTCAGCCATAGTAAAACCTCCTCGTATGAACTCTGTTAACCTAATTATATGATGTAAGTGGTTTCAGTTCAACGATTTTAATATATTTTATAAAATATTTTCGCTAGCTAAATTATATATTATTTTATATAAAAAGAGCTGATCAACGATCAACTCTTTACATCTTTGTCTCAATTGTATGAGTGTCCAAATGAATGATCACGTCAAACATCGCTTTTTCTTCTGGTGAAATCTTATGAGCCACCTCAATAACAGCAATACGTGGATTCTTCAACAGCGTCTTATGAATGCCTAACGACAAGTTGGGGTCAAGTGCACTTGTCGCTTCATCAGCTAGCAAAATCGGCCGATCTGATAAAAGCGCACGGGCAATTTCTACTCTTTGGATTTGTCCACCCGACAAGCCACTACCGTTTTCACCTACAGCCTTGTCTAGACCCTGTTCCTTTACCAATTCATCTAGACCAGACTCATGAATAACTTCTTTCAAGTGCTCATCACTCACCTTACGTCCTAATGTAATGTTAAAACGCAACGTATCATCAAACATGAATGGCTTTTGATTAACATAGGAAAAATAATTGTGGGCAGCATCCCAATTTCCCGTTACATCCGTACCATTGATCAGGATCTTACCATCTTTCGGTTTTCTCAAGCCTAATAGTAAACGAAGCAAGGTAGTCTTGCCCCAACCACTTGGCGCCATCAATAGGACTTTTTCACCTGGCTTAACTTCCAAGTTCACATTCTCAAAGATGCGTTTGTGATCACTACCTGTAACATAAGATAGTTGTTCAACCTCCATACCATCAAAATGATCGATCTTCTGCTTATCATCTTTCAGCACGTGATGCAAAGCGCGCTGAGTCTTTTCCCACATTGGCACAGTCGACTTGACTTGGTTAAATTCGTTAAAAAGAGTCACGATTGGCGTGATAAAGTTCAAGGCCAAATCGACCATCATTACTAATGTACCCACCTTTAAATTTCCCTGCATCATCATAATACCGCCAATAGTACATGGTACGATGAAGCAAAACAATTCAGCAGCTGAATAAATTAATTCTAGTGCCCAAGCTTGAGTCAATGTCATATTACGCAGAGCGTTCTCCATTGCCTGGGCCGCACCAGCTGCTCGTGTAACGATGTTGGTGCGCACGTTATAAAGCTTGGTAGCCTGTGCCCCATTTAATGAATCGGACACATTTTGCGTATAGTTAGCATTAGTCGTTGCCCAAATCTTGGACTTACGTGTAATGATAGGACTAGTAATCATTTGAACTAATGCTGGCGCAAGCGTAGCAATCAAAAATACTAGGGTCATCTGCCATGAACTATAAAAAGAAAAAGTAATTGCCCCGAAAAACGACAAACCTTGGAAAATCATATCCAATTGTGCCGTTATCCGATTAGTTTCAATCTGTTTTAAATCGTTGGTCATCAGTGATAAACCGCTCTTGATATCAGGCTCACCTTGATCAACCAAATAACGCAAGTTAGCGCGCTTAAAGGTCATATTCACGTCACGAATAATGCCCATCTTTACCGTTTCATAGACAAAGTTACTGGCCATAAAACACATCTGACCTAAGGAAGACAAAGCAGCCAGGCGAATCAAATGCAGATAATCATGCGATCCTGACGAAGCAACATTCAACATAATTTGTACCATATAAGCTACAAAGACGATGTTGCAGGCCTTGATTGCGGCCAAAATGGTATAGCTAATAATTTGGCTTTTTTTAGCGTACTTCAGGCTCATTAATTTCTCCTTTTCTATCCCGTTAGAAACATTATACCCGCTAGCTTGTCTTTTTCTCAATTAGATACGATAATTAGAGTAATCATTTTAATTTTTAATGAAAAACAGAAAGGAACTTTTAATGAAGACTGGTACTAAAATTATTACTTTAGACAACGGTTATCACTTATGGACCAACACCCAAGGTGAAGGCGACATTCATCTTCTAGCTTTGCATGGTGGTCCTGGCGGCAATCACGAATATTGGGAAGACACTGCAGAACAATTGAAAAAGCAAGGCTTGAACGTGCAAGTTACTATGTACGATCAACTCGGTTCACTTTATTCAGATCAGCCTGACTACTCTGATCCTGAAATTGCCAAGAAATATTTAACCTACGAATATTTCTTAGATGAGGTTGACGAAGTCCGTGAAAAGTTAGGACTTGATAACATTTATTTAATCGGCCAAAGCTGGGGTGGCCTATTAGTTCAAGAATACGCCGTTAAATATGGTCAACACTTGAAAGGTGCAATTATCTCCTCAATGGTTGATGAAATCGATGAGTACGTTGCTTCAGTTAACAGAAGACGCCAAGAGGTTTTACCACAAACCGAAATCGACTTTATGCACGAATGCGAAAAGAACAATGACTATGATAATCAACGCTATCAAGATGACGTACAAATTTTAAATATTAATTTCGTTGACCGAAAGCAACCATCTAAGCTTTACCACTTAAAAGACATTGGTGGAACCGCCGTTTACAACGCTTTCCAAGGCGACAATGAATTCGTAATTACTGGTAAATTAAAAGACTGGCATTTCAGAGATCAATTACACAAGATCAAGGTGCCAACCCTATTAACCTTTGGTGAAAACGAAACTATGCCAATTTCAACTGCTAAGATTATGCAAAAGAAGATTCCTAACTCACGCTTAGTAACTACACCTGACGGTGGTCACCACCACATGGTTGACAACCCTGACGTATATTATAAGCACTTAGCTGACTTTATTCGTGAAGTAGAAAATGGTACATTTAAGGGCGAAAATTAATTAACAGATATTCAGGCTGGAATCGATTTCCGGCCTTTTATTTTTAAGGAAAATGATATGGATGAAAAAGATGTCAAAATTCTGCTAGTTGAGGATGAAGAAAGCGTCGCTAGCTTCGTCAAAACTGAATTAGAATTTGAGGATTACCAAGTTGTTTGGGCTGAAGACGGCAAAAAAGCATTAGACTTTTTTACTCAAGAAAAGCCAACTTTAATTTTGCTTGATTGGATGTTGCCAGTATATGATGGCATGACCGTGTTACGGCGAATCCGCAAGCAAAGTGATGTCCCTATTATTATGCTTACCGCCAAAAATTCTGCCTCTGATATAAGCTCTGCTCTTGATCAGGGACTAGACGACTACCTCACCAAACCATTTGAAATCGAGGAATTGCTGGCACGAATTCGGGTAGTCTTGCGAAGACTGGAAAAAATGCGGCAGCAAAATGACGTCCCTGATACTTCCCTAGAATTTGGCCCATTAAAAATTGATCTGCTTAAGCATGAATTCTATTGTGATAATGAAAAAATTTATCTTACTCCTAAGGAATTTGCTTTAATCACTGAGTTGATGCGTGATCCTGAGCAAGTTAAAAGTCGTGATGAATTACTTGATACAGTCTGGGGATATGACTTCGTTGGTCAAACCAATACTGTTGATGTTTATATTCGAACTATTCGCAATAAAATAGGCGAGCCCTATAAGAAAATCATCAAAACTATTCGCGGCTTAGGTTATTGTTTAAGAAAATTAGATGATGAGCATGAAGAAAAATAATCCTCAAACAACTACGCAACAATTAACCCGTTTATTCGTTAGGCTATTTGTCGCTATTTTAATTCTGGTCAATTTGGCTTTTCTAATTATTTCATCGGCCTATATTTATTACCAAGCTGAACGGCAAAGTGAACAAGTTGTTGAAGCAGTAAAAGAAAATCTTGATTCAAAATATGACTGGTCGGCTATGCTGGATGCTTATTTGGCAAAACAAGACGATGATGCCATCATTTTAACCACCCCTCAAGGCAAAAGTTATTACTCTGAAAATGCTCACGAGACCTTTAAACAAATTAATCGCCAAAATCATTATCAAAACATGGTCTATTCCAATAAGCATATTTACTTCTTACGGACGGAAAACTCGCATGACTTTAAAATCAAGGTTGCATTAAACATTGATCGCTTATTTCATTTAATTATTTGGCTATTTGGGACAATGATTGTCATCAACTTAATCGCTATTCTGCTGAGCATCCCCCTTATTCGCCGTTTTGCCCACAAATGGAGTCGCCCAATTCAGGTAATGAATAATGAAATTCAAGAAATCCAGCAAGGTGCTTCAACTGAGCAAATCACAGTGCCGCAACAACCATTAGAGATTCGAAAATTAGCCCAGTCTTTTAACAATCTGCTAACTTTTCAAAAACAGGCCTTACAGCGTGAGCAACAATTCGTCAGTGATGCTTCACATGAACTCAAAACACCAATCGCCGCAATTCGAGGACACGTTAATTTAATCAGACGCCATGGTCAAGCCAAACCAGAAATCATCCCTAAGTCACTGGATTATATCGATACTGAATCAAAAAAGATGGAAATATTAGTCAACGATTTACTCACCTTAGGAAGAATCGAACGCAATACTGAAGTCGTCAAAATTGATTTGGTAAGAATTATTAATGAAGTAGTGTCAGAAATACAGTCAGTTTATCCACAAAAAATACAGACTGACATGCCACAAGAATTGAAATATCGTATTAATTCACTAGATTTTCACAACATTGTGCACAACTTAGTGGAAAATGCGGCAAAATATTCTCCTCAAGACAGCACTATTGTAGTTAAATTAGCTAAAAATAAAGGACAGGTCTCTTTCACAGTTGCAGACAACGGAATGGGCATTGCGCCAGAAAATCGCGAGAAGATCTTTCAACGTTTTTTCCGTGAAGACACGTCCCACTCCAATAAAGTTAAAGGATCTGGCCTAGGGTTAGCAATTGTCAAAGCTGAAGCTGATAAGTATCATGGTCAAATTAAAGTTACGGATAATAGTCCTCAGGGAACAATTTTTACAGTTTCTTTTCCTACAGAAAAATGAAGAAATCTTCATTTAAACTCTATTAAATCTTAGTTTTTTTAAGCCGCTTACCTAGTAAGATAAATATATCAAGTAAAGCAAAACAAAAATTATTAACGATTTTAGAGGAGAATTTTTTATGAAGACTATTAACTTAAAGAAAATTACTATTACCGGTGCAGCATTACTCGGCTTAGGAACTGCCGCAATTGCTACAGCGAATTTAGCTAACGAAACTAATATTGTGCAAGCTGCTTCAAGCAAAATTAAGGTTTCACAAAATTCAGCTGTTAAAAAATTTAAGGCTAAGTTCAAGACTGCCAAGATTGAATCGATCAGTTTAGATAAAGAAAACGGTCGCTACGTTTACGACATTGAAGGTTTCACTTCAAGCAAGGAATATGAAATGAAAATCAATGCTTCAACCGGTAAGACTATCTCATCGCATTCCGAAAAATTAGATCGCGATGAACGCAGCAAAAAGGCTTTAAGCTTAAGCAAGACAATTTCTCGCTCTACTGCTACTAAAATTGCTCAAAAAAGAGTATCTGGAAAGGCAGTTGAATGGTCATTAGACCGGGAAGGTTCAAAGCATGTCTGGGAAGTAACCATCAGTAAGAATGGTCAAAAAAGTGAAGTTAAGGTTAACGCAATTACTAAAAAAGTAATTAGTGTTGACCGTGATTAATTACGAGAGGACATAGAATGAAATTTACTAAACTTACAAGTGTCGCACTACTAAGCGCAACTTTATTAACAACAGTAGTAGCTTGTTCTAAGCAAAACGACACTGCGACGACTACTCAAAAAAGCGTTACTTCCTCAAAAGTTACACACAATTCTGAGTCAGCAGTGAGCAAACAATCTCGAAAAGATAATATTCAAATCAAATTAAGCCAACAAGAGGCCATCGATAAATTTAATCAGCAATTCAATAATAAAAAAATCAAAAGTATTGAATTAAGCCGTGAAGGTAAACAATACTATTATGAAATTGAAGGTTTTGATTCATCCAATGAGTATTCTGTTAACATTAACGCAGAATCAGGCCAACTTGGTCACGTTCATTCAGAAAAATTAGATCATGATGATCGCAATCAAAAGGCCTTGGCCCTCAGAGGTGCCATTAGCCGTGACGACGCTAGCCGCATTGCAGAAGAACACGTTAAAGGTACTAGTGAGGAATGGAAACTAGAACAAGATGAAGATACCGGTAAAACATACTGGGAAGTTACAGTTAAAAATGGTCATCAAGAAACATACGTTAAAATCAACGCCCATACTAGGGAGATTATTTCAACTGAACACGATGATTAACGAATAAGAACACATAGAAAAAGGCACAACATTATTCTTCAAGTTGTGCCTTTTCGTATGTTTAATTTCTGGTCAATTTCTTCACTAACAGCCAATCAGTTTGTGGGTCACTCCCCACTTGGAAAGTGTGTTGACTCACTTTACTAAAACCATGCCGCTTATAAAAATGCTGTGCTGGTACATTTTTTTCATAAACGCCCAACCACATGTAGTCTTTACCTTCTTCACGCGCCGTTTTTTCCGCAAAATCAAGCAACACATTTCCTAAGCCGCGATGTTGAAAACTAGAACGCAAATAAATTCGTTCCACCTCTAAGGCATTCTCACGCAAATGTTCTTTCTGTGCATCCCCAACATTGATTTTCAAATAGCCTGCTATTTCATTCTGCACCATTAAAAAGTAAAAACGACTATTCGGATTTTCAATTTCTTTGACTAACTTTACTGTTTCATAATCTTCTTCCAAAAAGCGTGCCATATCATTTGGTGCAGTGTAAGGATCAAAAGTCACCTTAAAAGTTTCACGTGAAACTTTCTGTAATTTTTCAACATCACTTGTAGTAATAGGCTTAATTGTATAATCCATCAATATTCCCTCTTTCCACCATTTTTAACAAAGCGCCAGTTTTCGCTGGCATTGTCTTCTACAACCTTTAGTAAAGCAGTTAATTCCGCTCTTTGCTTTAAACTTAATCCTGATAAAACTAGTTCATTTGAGTAAGTATTTTCTTTTTCAATTTTTATTGCTAGTCGCTTACCTAAATCAGTCACAAACAGATGCTTAATCTTTTTATTCTCTGCATCGTTTTCTTTCTTAATTAGTTGATTTTGCTCTAGCTTTTTAATGCTGCGGGCTGTCGTTGTCCGGTCAACATTAAGCATCCCAGCTAAATGATCCGAGATAATCCCTGGATTTTCCTTAATCCGCACCAGATATAAATATTGTCCCCGATTTAATTGCATTTCTTTAAATTCAATGTTAGCAATCGAATCAAGTGCCCGAGCAATTGTGCCAATTTGACGTAAAATATCTTCTTTCATTTTTTTCACCTTAGAAATTATTATATTAAATTTTGTTGTAATTGCAACAATAAAGATTAAAAAGAAAAAAGGGATCGCTCCCTTCTCCTTTAATCTACATAAGCATACTTGTATGACCATTGTGTACCAGCAGTATTATGAATAAGGCCGTGAACACGCTTATTTTGTAAATATGCAGTTGTTTGTTGATATATTGGTGTAATTGCCTGATTGCCGTTTACGATCTTAGCCGCCTTAACTAAATCATTCCACCGCTTTTCTGGATTGTTTGCATCTTCATTACCAGCTTTTTTAACCAAATTATCGTATGTAGAATTAGACCACTTACCATAATTATATGAAGTGCCAGTCATTGGAATTTGCATAAAGGTCATTGGATCGTTAAAGTCGCCGCCCCAATGTGATAGATAAATATCAAAATTGCCTTGTTGTGCGCGTGAATCAGATGACTTTTCAGGGATATTCGTAATATTGATCTTAAGTCCCTTCAATTCCTTGGTCCATTGAGATTGCAAGTATTGAGTTAATTGATCACTATCAGCCTCATCATTTGAAGATAAGACATCAAAGGTTAAATTCTTTTGACCAATTTCCTGCAAACCTTTCTTCCAATACTTTTTAGCCAAGGCTGAATTATAATCAACTGTATTATTCACAGACTGTTCTTTAGCAAAATCTATACCTGTTTTAGGATTTGAAGCTAAGTCATTTGCCACAAAACCTGTTGGCAGAGTTGAGCCATTGCCTAAAACCTTTTTAGTCACAATATCACGATCAATTGATAATGATAAAGCCAAGCGAATATTTTTATTATTCAAGGCCTTTCTATTAACTGCATTTTTATCCTTAAAATTATAAAGCAAGAAACGCACTAACGAATATGGATATTGAGTAAAGTCATTATTACTCTTTAAGTTCTTAACTTGCTCACTTGAAAGCGGAGTTAAATCCAGCTTACCTTGTTGATACATCTGATAACCAGTATTGTTGGACTTAACCACTTGATAATGGATCTTGTTCAACTTAACTGCTTTTTTATCCCAGTAATCATTATTTTTAACAAATGACCAGGTGTCATTAGTTCCGTTCCATCCTTTAATCTTGAAAGGACCTGAGTAGACTTGATATTGAGCTTCGGTTGCATATCTATTGCCATACTTTTTCACAACTTTTTCGTTTTGCGGCCCAAATAGTGGATAAGCCATCAATACTCTAAAGTAAGCGATCGGGCGATTTAACTTAACCACTACCGTCTTTTTATCCGGTGCAGAAATTCCTAATGCATTAGGTGATTTCTTTCCTGCAATGATTGCGTCAGCATTCTTCACGCCACTAAAAAGATAGGCATACGGAGAAGCGGTCTTAGGATTCAAGCTTCTTCTCCAAGAATAAACAAAGTCCTGCGCTACAATCGGATCACCATTGGACCACTTAGAATCACGTATCTTAAACGTCCAGGTCTTACCATCTTTAGATACGGTCCCAGTTTTAGCTAAGCCGGCTGTTGGCTTACCATTTTTACCAAGACGATAAAAACTTTCGAATACATTGCCAGTTTGACCAAATCCGGTAGACTTACTGATATCAATAGTATCTAATGGAGCTGTGGTGCTTAAATTTAAAGTGCCACTTTGAGCTGCCGACTTACTACTGCTATTGCCATTACCACATGCTGCAAGAAGCATTCCTAATGAAATAGTAACGACTCCTGCTAAAACTCCCTTTAGTTTCGACATAAATTTTCCTTTCTCAAACAAAAAAATGGGATGTACTCCAACACGGAATACATCCCATTAAGAACCACAACTTTTTAACTAGTTAATCAGTAATAGTCTTAAGATGAATCACCACATCAGAGCATGTCAAACAAATGCTGTTTGTACAACAACATTCAGTGTATTGACATTGCATTTGACGCTTAAACATGTGATTCATCCTCCTTCTTACTTTTGATAAGAATAATCATAATTTATTCGATCACGATTGTCAACAAAAATCTATTGTATAATTATAGAAAAATATTTGGAGGAATTTTTATGGAAATTATAAAATATGGTCCTTACACTCTTTTCACACTTATTGGAACAATCCTAACATTTATCGTGGCTATTGAGCATATCGGTATCTGTTTCTTAGAAATGTTTGGTAAACCTGAACAACAAGCTAAGGCTTTCGACATGGATATCAATTTTGTTAAACAAGAAGCTGCTCAAGTTTCACTAGCTAACCAAGGTATCTACAATGGGATGTTGAGTGTAATTTTGATCGTTGCTTTCTTTATTTTTCCTATCCCTATTCTTTTTAACGTATGGAAATTAATTCTAAGTTTGATTGTCATAGTAGCAATTTATGGCGGATTCACTGCAACTAAAAAAATCTTCCTAGTACAAATGCTACCCGCGCTTTTAGCATTAATTTTTCTTTTTGTTTAAAAATATTGCATTTTTGTACCAAAAGCCATAAGAAAATTTAAAACACCTAGTGATAAACTGTCACTTTGTGGTTATGTAATATATAATATCAGTAAACATATAGAACATAATAACGAGGTGGAATTCATGAGAAAATTTTTTATCATTATCAGCAGCATTATTACTGGGTTACTTATTGGAATAATTGGGACAACGATCTATCTAAATAATCAGTCGTCAAAAGTAAGTAACTTTACCATTCGAACTACTAATTTAGCAGCTAAGCCGGAAACGATCAGCTATTCTAGCAATAACTTGCCACAGATTAATCTCTCACAGGATTCCGCCGTCCAGAAATTCAAATCATTATATACACATGCAGTAGTCAAATCGATCACGCTTAGTTTAAGTAAAGATATCTATGTTTATGACATAGTGGGTTATGATGACCGTAAAGACTGCACTATTCAGGTTGACGCAACTAATAACAAAATCCTAGGTCAATCTACGCAGGTGCTTGACTATGACTACGAAAAAGATGCGTCCTTGAACCTAAAAAAGACAATTTCACGCCAAGAAGCTAATGAAATTGCCCTAAAAGAATTTAGTGGAGGGACACCAATTTCATGGGAGTTAACTGATGACAATAATCACTCAATTTGGAAAGTTAAAATGATCCACGGTGAACACAAACATACCGTAAAAATTAATGCTAGAACAAAGGCTGTAATCTAAAATAATCCCCAACTTATGCACAAGTTGAGGATTATTTTCTTATCTTTTATCTAGGTTGACTATCTGCACGTGACTTGTAATCACCGTTTTCAGTACCAATAACCAGCTTTTCACCATTCTTGATGAAATCAGGAACTTGCACCACTAAGCCTGTTTCCATAGTAGCAGGTTTACCACCACCAGCTACAGTTGCACCCTTAATCTCTGGTTGTGTTTCCTTAACGGTCATTTCAACAGTTGATGGCAATTCAATACCGATAATCTTGTTATCATCTGTAAAGTCCATATCAACCATAATGTTAGGCATCAAGAACTTAACGTCATCACCCAATTGATCAGCTGAAACTTCATATTGATCATAAGTATCAGTATCCATGAAAGTATAAGTATCACCTTCGCCGTAAAGGTATTGAGCCTTTTTCTTAGTTACTTCAACTAAGTCTACCTTTTCAGTTGGACGCATGGTCTTGTGAACAACTGCACCACTCTTTACATCACGCAAATCCATTTGCATCACAGTATTACCCTTGCCAGGCTTATGGTGGTTAGCCTTCAATACCTTAATCAACTTGCCATCTTGGCTAAAAATCATACCTTTTTTCAAATTAATTGCTTGTACCATTATTTCTTCTCCCTTTAATTTAAACTTACCTTTCGACTAGTTTAAACACGCTGGAGGCAAAGCAAATTTTTTTATCAACAGTAAATAAATCGTATTCATAATACCTAGTATACCAAATTAGATGTGCCGCAGGTATATCCGATCAATCAAATGTCCGTCAGTCTTATGTAAAATCAGGCTAGCACGTTCCTTGGTTGGCGCAATATATTCACGCAAGTTGACCAGATTAACCATCTGCCAGGTTTCTTCAGCCAATTGAATTGCATCTTCCAGCGGTCCATTAGCCATTTTATAGTAAAAATTATCTGGCTTATTTTTATTTAATTTAAGTACTTTTCTAAAGCGTTGCATGTACCATTTTTCAATCAAATCTTCTTCAGCGTCAATATAAATTGAAAAATCGAAAAAGTCACTAGTCACAACTTGTCCACTCTCGGGCAATTGCAATGTATTAATTCCTTCAATAATCAATACATCAGGATTTTTTACATGACCATATTTTCCAGGTACTATATCGCTTAATTCTTGAGAATACAACGGATAAACAATATCGCTTTTGCCACTCAAGACATCACGCAAAAAGTTGCTAAGTAAAGCCATATCATAGCTTTCTGGAAAACCTTTGCGGGGCATTAAATTGCGCCGTTTTAATTCCTCATTAGGGTAAATAAAACCATCCGTGGTCATCAAGTGTACCTTTAATTCTGGATAGGTTCTACTGAGCAACAATTGTAATAAACGCGCAGTGGTTGATTTGCCAACCGCAACCGAACCCGAAATACCGATGATAAACGGAGCTGGTGAAAAACTTTTATGCAAAAATTTGATTTGTGCTTTTTGCGCATTCTTTTTTTGTTGGTAAACTAAGTGTAAGTAACTGATCAAACTGGTATAGATCTCATGCACGTCGGTTAGGTCAATCACGTCTCCTAAAGACTTGATATCAGCTAATTCTTCTTTGGTAATATTGACTTTATCTAAGGGAGCTAATTTAGCCCATTCATTTCTGTTAAAACTCGTATAATTTCTCATATATCGTATCCATATTCCTTCTAAAACACTAACTTATTATAATAGAAAGCGCTAAAAATATGAAAAAAATAATCCTATTCGGCGATTCCATTTTTAACGGATATCGTAATGGTCAAAATACAAACCTAGTAACTAATTTATTTCAACAGGCACTAATTAATTATGCACAGGTGGAAAACATTTCTAAAAGCGGTGCTACCACAGTTGAAGGCGTCGATTATTTGGAGCAAATTCCCCCAGAACATGATCTAGTTGTTGTTGAATACGGCAATAACGATGCCGCAACAGCTTGGGGCATTAGTCCAGAAAGCTACGAAAAGAACTTGGCTCAAATCCTTAGTGCAGTAGGCAAAGCCATTGTTGTGGGATTGTGCAATCCCAATCCAGAAAGTGACATTTTTCAATATTATGGTGCTGAAAGACTCGATCTTTTTAACAATATCGCCCAAAAAGTCGCAAAGGCACATGGTGCACAATTTGTGGATATTTTACCTGCAATGAGAAACTTAAAAGACAAATCGACATATTATCAAGCCGACGGGCAACATTTAACTGATCAAGGAAATGAGTTTTTAGTTAATCAAATCGTGCCAGTAATCAAAAAAGACTTAGCCTAAGCCAAGTCCCTCTTCATCATCACATGTTCTACGCCGCCTTCATCAAACGGTTCGCCTACAACTTGATAGCCCAAGCTATCATAGAAAGGCTTTACCCGCATTTGGGCGTGACAGTAAACTGCATCAATCTTATTTTGCCGTAAAAATTTATGCACAGCTGTAATCATTTTCGATCCTAGCTGTTGTCCGCGCGCTTCTTTTGACACAGCAACGCGTCCTAGCATCCATTTACCATCTTCTTGAAACAGACGACAAGTCGCTAAGGCAGTCGTCTGTTTTTGATTGAGTAAATAAACCTGAACAGCAATTAGGTCCTCATCATCTAAATCTGGTAGAGTTATCTTCTGTTCAGCCACAAAAATCGTGTTGCGCAATCTTTCTACGCAATAGAATTCTCTTCCTGTCATTTCATCAATCTTTTTAAAAGTAAAATTATCTATCTTCATATTACTTGCCTAACCAACTATTGTTTCTGCCAAACCATTTTTCATTAAGCTTGCGCAATTGACCATTTTTTTGCAATTTTGCTAAACCTTGATTGACCTTCTGACGCAAAGTTTTGTCTCCCTTACGCATCCCCACAGCGAACAAGTCCATTGGCACGCGATCATTCTGAATTACCTTGTATTCGCTACTTTTAGCCATGTGAGCAATATAATAGTCGGCATAAACTTCATCTAACAGAATTCCTTGAATTCGTCCTGCATTCAGATCCAAGAACGAATTAGAAATCGTATCATATAAAACTGTTTTCTTAGCATGCAGCACGTCTTGTTTAGTTTCATACCACTGCTCTGCTGTTGAACCAGTTTGCATTCCTAATTCATAATTCTTCATTTGTTTAAATGAACTAATGCCACTATCTTTTTTCACAACTATAACCTGGCGATTACGTAAATATGGCTTGCTAAAAGCTACTTTTTTCTGTCGTTCTGGCGTAATGCTGTAACCATTCCAGAGTAAGTCTATCGTACCGTTACGCAGCTCTGTAACGTTCATTGACCAATCAATCGTTTGAAAAGAAACCTTAATGCCATATTGTTTAAAGACTGCCTTAGCTAAGTCGATGTCATAACCCGTCAATTGGCCGTTTTTCTTTTCAAAGCCCATTGGTACAAAACTATCGTCTAAGCCAATTACCACTTGTTTTTTGCTGGCAATCTTATTCCATGTATCTTGAGTATTAGCTTCTTTTTGTACGCTTTGGCAACCAGTTAAACATAATGTTAAGGCCAAGACAATACCTAAAATCCATTTTTTCATTGTCTAATCCTCGCTTAACGGTTGAACCTTGAGCATCTGATCCGCTACATTCTCTGCAAAATTCAAGTCGTGGGTGATAATCAGCTGAGTTAAACCAGATTTTTTTAAACTTAAAATCATTTTCTCAACTTCCTTACGTAAATTTGGATCTAACGCGCTAGTTGGCTCATCATAACAAAGAATCCGCGGCTTCATAGCCAAGGCTCTAGCAATAGCTACTCGCTGTTTCTGCCCACCTGATAACTCATAAGGATACTGCTGTTCACGCCCACTCATTTGTAGACGTTTTAACAATAATCGTGCATCCTGCTCTGCTTCAGTTTTACTCTTTTTTAATACCAAAGTAGGTGCCAAAGTGATATTTTGTAAAACGTTCAAATTAGGAAAAAGATTATAATCTTGGAAAACAACGCCAACCTTGCCTGAATCATAAGGTTTACCGTCAATCAAAATTTCACCGGCATCTTTTGTTTCCAAACCGGCAATAATTCTTAGTAAGGTGGTTTTCCCCGCTCCAGATGGGCCTACAATTGTCATAATTTCTCCATCTTTCAAGGTAAAGGAGATGTCACGCAAAATTTGGTGACCGTTAAATTCTTTGCTCAAATTTTTCACTTCTAACATATTCTCACCTCAACTACTTGTAATAAGAAAAGTGGTTTTCCAGCTTTTTCAAAACAAAAGCACAAATACCGATCAACAGTAGATAAATTACACCTACTAAAACTAACGGTACCAGTGTTACGTCTCTAGCCATTGCTACATTGCCGGCCCTAAGCAAATCACCTAAGCCAATGACATAAACTAATGATGAATCCTTAACTAAGTTAATTACTTCATTTCCAATTGAAGGCAAAACAATTTTTATTACCTGGGGAATAATGATCTTGGTCATCGTTTGCCAGCGGCTCAAGCGCAAAACTTTCGCTGCTTCAAACTGGCCTTCATCAATCGATTGGAAGCCGCCACGAAAAATTTCCGCAAAATAAGCCGCATAATTCAAAATAAAAGCAAACAAGGCTGCTTGATAGCGGGGAAAGACGATATGAATAATTGGTAAGCCATAAAAGACAAAGATCAATTGCAATAATAAGGGCGTGCCCCGCATAATCCAAACATAAAAGTTAACCAACCAGCGTAATGGTTTAAACTTACTTTTTTCACCTAATGAGACCAAAATTCCTAATGGCGTTGCTAAAATTAAGGTCCAGAAAAAAATACTTAACGTCATGCCTGCTCCTGACAAAAGAGCGGGTAAAATTTCTGCAATATATTTTAATGACATACTCTCACCTTCATTTTTCTTTCCTAATAAAAAAGCCCTCTTAGGATTAACCTAAGAGGACGACTGCTCGTGATTCCACCTCATGTTCGCACCTGCTCACGCAGAAATGCCTCACTAGGTTGATTATTTTAAAAGAAAAACCCTCATAGCCAAACGGCTACGAGGGCGAATGTAATCGCGGTTCCACCTCATGTTTACAAATTGCTCACGCAACCTGCCTCAATAAGTTCAATAATCAACCTTTAGCTATAACGGGCTATCCCGGATTTTCCTACTTTTGTTCAGAAGACCAACTCACAGATGTGATTCATACTAGCAAATATCTTATTTCCACCAGCAAAGACTCTCTATTACTTTGACTAGTATTACTATTTCTGTTCTAAGTTGTTTTTAATGTTGAATAAATGTTAAATGATCTAGCAACTTTTGTCAATTATTTTTCTTCATAAGTATCTGGATCAACATCAAGCAATGGACTCTTTTCTCCAGTATAAATAATATCTAGCTTATACATTGCACGAGAGGTAATAGTATAAACAAGTTGAGTTTCATCCAATTTATGGTAAGCAGCTTTAGAGGCATCCCACATGACTACCGCATCAAATTCTAGTCCCTTAGCCAAGTAAGAAGGCACAACTAGAGTACCATCAACTAGTCGCTGATTAGCAGTCGCAATTAAGGTCGTGTTTTCACCTTTTTTAGCTAATTCTTCATGCACAAATTTAGCTGCAGCTAAGTCTTTGGTAATAACAGCTGTCGTACGCTTATTTTGTTCATTATTATGCAAAACGTTAACTAAAACATCAATTGCTTCATCATCGGTTTTTCTGCCCCAAATTATAGGCTTAGGACCTTTACGGTTAAAGGCTTCAATCTTTTCGCCTTGACGCAAAATTTGCTTGGTGAAATTGGTCAATTCCTTAGTTGAACGATATGATTTCGTTAATTGCACCACATCAGTTTTTTCAGGATCAAATAAGCCAGAGATCTGCTTAAGTAAACTACGACTTTCATCCTTAGTAAAAATAGCCTGATTCAAGTCACCCAACATTGTAAACTTGGCCCGTGGGAAATTATACTTCAAGTAAGCTAATTGAAATGGAGTATAATCTTGAATTTCGTCAATGAAGGCATAACGCATCTCAAAGTCAGTCCTGCGACCAGTGATCATGTCATACAAATATAAGTAAGCTGAAACATCATTCATGGCAATATGGTGCTGCTTAAAGTTATTCTTAACTTCTTCCACATGAGCCAACCAATCATTTTCATCAATATTCCACTTAGATAGATCAACCATCTTAGGTACAGCTCGCAAAAAGCTCAGGTATTGTGCTCGCATATTCAAAAAGTGGTTGTGCAAAATACGCTTATGCACGCCCTTCAAGGCTGATAATACAATTTTTCTACCTAAAAAGGCCTCTTCCTTAGCCTCAGACTCAAATTCTTGATCAGGTCGATCATATAACTCATTTAATTCAGATTGGCTCATTCCTTCAATAGCGTGTGCCACCCAAGCCTTCTTAGTTTCTGGCGTAATCTTTCGATTCAACATCTTGATCAATTCTTCACGCGTTGCATCAATTCGGTTGGCCAACTTGTAATTTTCATTGAAAGAATAATAGATCTCCTTAATTTTTTCCTTATCAAAGTAAGGTTTCTTCTTATCACGGAAATAAATATTCTTGAAAATAACACCGCGCTTATTCAAGTGCTCTGCATAACGAGTCAACAAGTTAAAGAAATTAACTGAATCCTTAAACTTAGAAATATTGCTGTCTGCGGTTTGATCTTCAAACTGTCTGAATAAGTTTTCAACTTCCATACCTGGCAACCGTCGCGCAACAAACTGCCAGTAAGTCATTTGAACCATATTTTGTTCGCCCATTTCAGGCAAAACATTCTTAATATAGTCATTAAACAACTGGTTAGGACTGAACATGATTACATCACTTGAAGTCAGGTTGCCACGATAACGATAAAGCAAAAAGGCTATCCGCTGCAAAATCGCACTGGTTTTACCAGAACCTGCCGCACCCTGGACAAAAAGCAGATCTGCTTTGGTGTTTCGAATAATCTTATTTTGTTCGCGTTGAATCGTCGTTACGATTGACTTCATCTGCGTTGATGATTTTTCTGACAAAACTTCCAAGAGCATTTGATCACCGATTGACTCATCAGTGTCAAACATGTTCACAATCTTACCATCTTCAATCATAAATTGGCGTTTCTTAGTCATATCAACTGTAATTTCACCTTCAGGCGAATTATAAGAAACTTTACCCAATTTACCATCATAATAAATTGAAGATATTGGTGCCCGCCAGTCATAGATCAAGAAGTGATCGTCCTTGTCTGCAAAAGAACCTAGACCAATATAAATCGTCTCTGTTCGGTCCTCATTTTTTTCTTTAAAATCAACCCGAGCAAAATATGGTCGCTTCTCTAAACGCTCTACAGTCTCTAGCTGCTTAGCTGAATGTTGCCAAGCATGTTCACGTTCACTCAATAATTGTTGCTGCTGGTGGATTGACAGTGCTGTTTCCATTGAAGTGGAATAACCATCATAATCCAATTTAACATCGTCAAAAAAGTGTGAATTAAGCTCTCTTGCTTCGCCTTCAGCTGATTTGATAGATTTTTTTAAAGTTTTTTCGCGGTCCTTGATCTGACCCATAATATTATCAAGGTGCTTTTGTTCAAGTTCTTTTTCGTTTTTTTCAGTTTTGGCTGTAGCCATCTAATCACCTTTTCTTTAAAAATTCGCATACTATTTTACCATGAATAGCGCTTTCATAATAGTTTTCCTGCTCGTGAGAAAAATATAAATAAAAATTGATGAAAACTTTAACTTTAGAGACTATAATCTTGACATATTGGGGTGATATATACATGAAAAGATTTTTTAAATTACTGAGAAATGTTCTCTTGCTTGCTCTTATCGCTCTTGGCGTTTGGACTTATCAGAACAATCCCAATATTCGTATCGCAACGCAAGACTCCCTAGCTACACTTAGCTATCGAATTAACGAACTTCTAACTAACGAAACGACCATTTCTCCCAATAACGAAAAAAAGACTACTAATATCAAAACTGACACAGATAAAACAGAAAATGACGATTCTTCAGACAATCGTGTATGGTCAAATCCTGAAGCTAAGGTTTATATCGATATTAGCAATAATGCTCAACTAAGATCAGCTGCAGTCAATGCAATGAACGCTTGGAATCGTACCGGTGCTTTTACTTTTCACCAAATAAATGATAAAAAGGACGCTCAAATCGTCATTAATACAGTCGATAATAGCGACACTAATGCCGCAGGAGAAACAGCAACTACCTATAACCCTGCTACAGGACATTTGTTAAAGGCCACGGTCAACTTGAACCGTTACTATTTGCAAAACGAATGGTATGGTTACAGTTACAATCGAATCGTTAATACTGCTGAACACGAATTAGGCCACGCAATTGGCTTAAACCACACTAATAATGTCTCAGTCATGTACCCAAACGGTTCGATCTATACGATTCAACCGCAAGATATTAAAACTGTTAAAAAGATCTACCACGAAAATAATTAACTTTAAAAGCTCACCTCTTTTTTCTACAATAAAGTGTGAGCTTTTTACGAGGAGAAAAATATGAAAAGAATTTATATCGTCCGTCACGGTCAAACTTATATCAATCGCTACAATAAGATGCAAGGTTGGTGTGACACACCATTAACTACACCAGGAATTGAAGGCGCTGAAGAAGCTGGTAAAGCTTTAAGCGAAGTACCTTTTGACATTGCATTGTCTAGTGATCTTAAGAGAGCAAGTGATACCTGTGAGATCATCATGAAATATAACGCCAACAAAGACGAATTGCAGCACATCGCTAGTCCATTTTTCAGAGAACAATTCTACGGCTACTTCGAAGGAATGGATTCCGAAATGGCTTGGCGAATGATTGGTGGCAGTCACGGCTACGGAACACGGCAAGAAATGTTTGCTCATGAGAGCATCGATACTATTAAGGATTGGATTAAAGAAGCCGATCCTTATCACCAAGCAGAAAACGCTGAAGAATATTGGGCTCGTCTTGATGATGGTTTTAAATTAATCAGTCAATTGGATGGCGCTGAAAACATTCTGCTAGTTACTCACGGCTTCACTATTAGAAGTCTCTGGTATCGTTATGGTGACCATATTCCTTTGGTTCCAGGTCCTAAGAATGCTTCAATCACTATTATGACAATGAGTGAGAAAGGCGAAATTAAGATACCTAAGTGGAATTTAATGCATTTATAGCAAAATAAGATTAGGCGAATCGGGCCTAATCTTATTTTGTTTGTTTAATTATTTTTGCAAAACAATATTCTTATATAGCTTCACTGTTATTAAAAAACTTCCTACTATTTTTAACAGTAGGAAGTCTTACTCTAACTAATCTTTAGTCACTTGTTTTAGTTTTTATTAACTTGCAGTCGCCCAAAGTCTGAATCAATTGTTTGCCATCTTTTTGGTGGAAAACAGCGTTTTGATACGACAATCGTTCTTTCTTTTTACTCTTATCTTTATACTTTTTAATAAAGGTTACTTCATAGTTAATCCGACTATAATTACGCTTACCTGGTAAAACAGAGAGCACCTTGATCTTTACACTTAATTTCTTGATACTCTTCTTTTTATGCCATTCCTTTAGTTGCTTAGCAATCTTCTTATAGTCTGGATTTTCTTTTCCATTTTCAAAGTCATCTGCATTTGGCGACTTAAGGGTGTTGTACAATAGCTTTGCTGCATCCCCAACCTTAATCAAGCCAGGCCAAATCGGGTTAACAATATAGTCACCTTCTGCATCCTGATAGACATCTTTTTCGCCATTGCCTTGATATTCAGCAGTACCATCATAATCAGTGACGTCATCCTCACTATTAGAAAATTCTGAACTAATCGATTGCGACAAATCCGTTACCCTTTCGGACTTAATAGTTTGACCATCTGCCTTACTCTTAATATAGATTTCCATTCGCTTAGCAATCGGATAATCCTTGAAAGTATAGCTACCATGCTGGTTCAATTTACCCGCCTTACGATCATTGATATAGATCGTACCATTAGGAACGCTGCGCACTTGGAAAGTGGCCGTTTTGATCTTCATATCAACAGTCTTATCTGACCAAATGTTAACAATCGAATCAGCATCTAAATGGCGACCATTAACCTTAGATTTAACTAATATATGATAGCGACCAGGAAAGACCATACCTAAATCTTGATAGTAATTCTGATTGCCACCTTCCATTTCACCATAATCCTTTTGGTTAACCGTCAAAGTTGAATTAGCGTGATTGGTCTTCACCTGTGGGCGATATACTTGTATCCATAACTTATATTTTGGAAAAAGCAAAAAATTGCGTCCATCTTGAATCAGTCTGATTTCACCATGATCGCGATTATGGCGCAAATTATAGGCTAAACGTTTAGCTGCACTGTGATGCTCTTTAAAGTAATTTTGAAGCGGCTTCAGCGATTTATCTGTCACATCCATATCAGGCGTTGAAGCCGTGACATACTGAGCCAGCTCAGTTTTAGGATCCTGCATTTTAGCTACAATGCGGTCAATTTGACGTTCTTTAGTGTAATAAAAATTGCCAATTAGCCATGCAATACCAATTAACAGGATAATAACTCCCGATATCCAAATTTTCTTATGTTTTTTCATTGATCAAAACACCTTTTCACAAATCCTTTTAACTTAGATTAACAAGTTGATCAAAAAAAGCAAACATCTTTTGTTCACAAATCAAGACGAAGTTCTTATTATATTTAGTAGCATTATTTTATTTTGGAGGGGATTGCACAGTGGAAGTAAATTTTGATTTTGTAAAAAATAGCAGCTTCAAGGAAGCCTTTCCTACCGCTGAAAAAATCCACAAATTATACACAATTGATGATTATCGTGACGTTATTTCAAATTCACGTCTTCTATTAGAGAGTCTAATCAAAAAAATTTTTAAGTTAGAAAATCTCAGTCCATATTACACAGTTCATGATGGCGAACACCGTAATTTGCGTAATAATACACATTATTTACGCAATGAACTAGATTACCCTCTTTCGATCATGGATTTATTTGACGAAATACGCCGCATGGGCAACGCTGCTGTCCACGATAACCAAATTGAACCAGATCAAAAGCAAGCCTGGCACTGTATTTGTGATTTACACGATATTCTTGTCTTTTTAATTAACAGCTATGACGGTCAAGACCTATATTATTTGCGTCCCGATATTGCGATGGAAGCACAAACTGATGAAGACCATTATTATGTGCGCCAAAATAAGCAACCAAAAATAATGAAATTGCATGATCATCAAAATACTAAGAAAAAACAGTCCGCATCTGCACCAAAAAAGGCGAAACATGTTAAACATTTTTCCAGTAAACAGCATATAGAGCAAACTAACTCTGCGTCACAAACGAAAACTACTCCTTCTACTAAAGACAATTGGTTAAGAAAAATTAAAGAACTCTTTCACCATGATTAGTTATATTGACAATATGTCACAATGCGATAAACTATATATTATATAATTTACATACCGAGAAGCGCCTATGACGCTGCCGATACGCAAATGAAAACTGAACAAGTTTCTCAAATGGGGAACGGCTTATGCTAGTAGGTCGTTTTCCATTATTTTTTTACGAAAGGAGTGGTTAGTCCGCTATGGATAATCACAGGCAAAAACCTTGGGCTGTCGAACAGTCTGAGGTATTAACAAATACAAAAACAACCGAAACTGGTTTAACTGAAGACGAAGTTCGAATACGCCAGCAAGCTGGTTTAAACGAGCTCGCAGCTAAACCTCCTAAAACAGTAATCCAAATGGTCAAAGAGCAGATTTTTGATCCAATGATCGGTATCTTATTAGTAGCTGCCCTCTTATCTGCTATGTTTGGCGAATATACCGAAGCCATTATTATCGCGACAATCGTGGTTCTTAATACCATTATTGGAGTAGTTCAGGAAAAAAAGGCACAGTCTTCTTTAGCTGCGTTACGTGACATATCTGCGCCAACTGCTCATGTAATTCGTAATGGCAAAGAATTAATCATACCGGCCAAGGAATTAGTAGTTGGTGATATTGTTACCTTGCATGATGGGGACATGGTTCCAGCCGATTTGCGCTTAATTGAAACAGCTAACTTGAAAATTCAAGAAGCATCCCTTACTGGTGAATCAGTACCGGTAGAAAAAGACGCAGCTGCTGTTTTAAATCCAGATTGTGCTCTTGGTGACCGCATCAATATGGCTTTTTCTTCCTCAATTGTGACTTATGGTCGTGGTCAAGGCGTCGTGACAGCAATTGGGATGCAAACAGAAATGGGTGCCATTGCTGGCATGTTAGAAGATCAAACTGAAGTACAAACACCATTGAAACGCAAATTAGCTAAAGCCGGCATGGTCTTAACGATTATCGGCTTAATTATTTGTAGTTTGGTCTTTGCAATTGGTGCTTTCTACGGCCGTCCACTTTTACCACAATTCTTGGTTGCTATCTCATTGGCAATTTCAATTATTCCAGAAGGTCTGCCAGCAACCGCGACAATTGTTATGGCCTTAGGCGTTAAACGCATGGTTAAGCGTAACGCTTTGATCAAAAAGTTGCCAGCAGTCGAAACCTTAGGTAACGCCACTGTCATCTGTTCCGACAAAACTGGTACTTTAACCTTAAACAAAATGACTGTTACACAGGCAGCAACGAATGACTTCAGCCAAAGTCACGCAGTTGACCAGCTTGCAGCAAATAAAACCAATCAAACTTTGGCCTATGCTAGCGCTCTTTGTAACGATGCCAGCTTGAATGGTGAAAAAGAGATTGGTGATCCAACTGAGGTAGCCTTAATTCCTTTTGCCCAAAAGCTTGGCTTTAACCAATCTAACTTAAAGAAAGAATTCCCCCGTTTGTTCGAACAACCCTTTGATTCGGACAGAAAACGGATGACAACATTGCACAAAATTGACGGTCAATTAACGGTCTTCACTAAGGGTGCAACGGACGAAATGTTGCCGTTATGTACACACATTATGACTGACAATGGCGTGCGTAAAATTACACCCCAAGACAAAAAGCAAATTGCCCACTTGTCTCACCAAATGCAAGCTGACGCTTTACGAGTACTAGGCTTTGCTACCAAAATAGTGGATAACTTACCTGAAGCAAATGCTGATTTGGAAAATAATTTGACTTTTATCGGGATTGTCGGCATGATTGACCCACCACGAAAAGAAGTTGCAGCATCAGTTAAAACCTGCCGTGAAGCCGGTATTCGCACAATTATGATTACCGGTGACCACAAGGTAACTGCCTTGGCAATTGCGAAAAAGTTAAACATTTATCAGACAGGTGACTTAGCAATCTCGGGAACTGAATTAGACCAAATGTCTGATGCAGAATTAGATCAAGCTGTTGAAAAGGCTACCGTTTTTGCTCGCGTTTCTCCTGCTGACAAACTGCGCATCATTCAAAGCTTAAAGCGAAATGGTGAGGTAACAGCTATGACCGGTGACGGAGTAAACGATTCACCTGCCTTAAAGGCTGCCGATATCGGTGTCGCTATGGGTGTAACGGGTACAGACGTGGCTAAGGACGTGGCTGATATGATTTTGCTTGATGATAGTTTTACCACAATTGCGCACGCTATCAAGGAAGGTCGCCGCGTTTACCGCAACATCCAAAAAGTAATTCAGTTCTTGCTAGTTGGTAACATTGCTGAAATTACCACTTTGTTTGCGGCAACTATTTTTAACTGGGATGCGCCATTATTGGCAGTACACATCTTGTGGGTTAACTTAGCTACAGCTACTCTACCTGCCCTTGCTCTTGGCGTAGACCCAGCAAGTAAAAACATTATGAAACACAAGCCAGTTAAAGCTGGTACTTTATTCGAAAAAGACCTAGTTATTCGGGTTATTACCCAAGGAATATTTGTTGCCCTGCTTACTTTAACTGGTTACTTCATTGGTAAAGAAACCGGCAATCAAGTTGTCGGACAAACCATGGCCTTCAGTATTTTAGCATTGGCCCAAATGATTCGTTCATTCAACCAGCATTCAAATACTGATCCCATCTGGAAAAGGTCATCTGGTAATAATCCATGGTTAACAGTGTCATTCATTATCTCTGCATTTTTCATGGGTATTATTCTCTTTGTCCCAGCAATGCAAGATGCATTTCACATTACCAGTTTGTCAGCTGGACAATGGTTAATCGTAGTTACCCTAGCTTTACTTTCAATTGCACAAGTTGAGTTAGTAAAAGGTTGGGCAAAGTTTAGAAATATTTTTATTAATGACAATAATTTAATTGAAGATTAATTAGTTACAAAAAGACGGTAGCATTACAACGCTATCGTCTTTTTTGATATTAAACTTTGGCTGCTGCCAATTGGTCAACATCTATCTGACTACGACCAATCTGAATTGCCTTTTCAGTACTTTCATTCAAGTTAGCATTGATCATCTTATGGCTAAGCTCCAGCACCATTGGCAAATTAACACCGCTAATTACCCGTACTCGCTCAGGATACATATCTTCATATTCCGAAGCGACTAAGTGGGGTGTCCCATTTTTTAAATCAGTTAGCACCAAAATCTGACTATTCTGATATTTATTCATGACTTTAGCAAAACGAGCCTTAAAATCTCTGATTCCTGTGTCGTTTAATTCAATTGTCAGGATCTGATCATTCTTGCCTGCCAACATATCATGTGCAGACATTAGCCCCGCAGCCAACCCTTCATGAGTTGCAATTAAAAGTTCCATAAAACGCACCTCTTTGTAAGCGATTTCTACAGAACCATTTTAACATATTTTTGTATTAATTAAGCTGTTCAATATCTGCTAATAAGCTACTTTGTTCAGGTGTTAGCCGCTCATCCTTTTGCCGTAACTTAAGTACTTGTAGACAAGTGTGCAAAATCTTTTTTCCTTGTTCCGTCACTTGTTTGCCATCTATATCAGGCGTTACATTGGCTAAAAAGTCATCCATCTCATCAGCAGTAACCTTGAAAACATCATTTTCTCCATGAATCAAGGGCATCCGATTGAGCATTTCTTCAATCATTTGTAATTTATTTCTAGCTTCTTCAAAATCCATCTTGTTCACATCCAATTCTTTTATTATACAAAAAAACAGCCACCTAAGTGACTGTCATCTTTATTTCGTATTAATAATTGCGTTTGAAATTGTAGTTGCATTAGATTCGATCAGTTGATGCGAATTGTTAACAAAAAGGGAAGCCCCAATTCCTATAGCAGCAAATACAAGCCAAACTTTCTGTAAAACTGTACTCTTCATGTTCCCAGCTCCTTATATTTCTTATTATATAAAAAGCCGATCGTTATGGGAATGGCTGCGCTTACAATTAACATAATTGTAATATTATTTACCTTTACTTAAGAGTTACTTCTCCAGCAACATTTGTATCAAAAAAATCAGCAATTTGATGGACGTCCATCCCTTGCCCTAAAGCCCACATTAATTTGGTAATCGCACTCTCAGAAGTCATATCACAAGCGGAAATAGCTCCTTCCAGCAAAGCCTCACGCCCCACCTCATATTTGGTCAAATCGCTACGTTCATACAAGCATTGACTGCTGGCTACAACGGGAATACCTTGACGAATTAGCTTACCAATTGCGGCTACCATGTTGCGGCGAATAAAGTTCATCCCGCCTAGACCATACGCTTCGATAACAATCCCGCGGCAACCACTATTAACCATCGCAAAAAGCAGATTAGGATCAAAACCTGGAAATAGTTTCACCAACGATACGTGCGAATTAATTTTAGTATTTAAGGTTGGCTGACCGTCATGTTCTTTTTGAAAATGTTCTGAATTAAAAACTAACCCATCGGAAGAAACGGTTGCTACTGGTGGTACATTCACACTTTCAAAAGCATCAAAGTTGGTAGTCCGCACCTTTACACTGCGGCAGCCCAGCATAACTTTATTATGAAAGGCTAAATAAACATCAGGTGGACAAGTTGCTGCAGCTGCAAAAGCCAACCGTAGGTTATCGTGAGCGTCACTTAGGACCACGTTAATTGGTACCTGACTTCCCGTCAGCACAACCGGGATATTAATATTTTTCAGCATAAACGACAACATTGATGCCGTATAAGCCATAGTATCAGTACCGTGTGAAACAACAATTCCATCGTAATCATTGCGGTATTTGTAAATATTTTCTGCAATAAATTTCCATTCTTCTGGTTGGATATTAGAAGAATCTAATTGCAAAATATCGCGGACTTGAATGTCGTACGGCAACTTTCCCAACATTTTAATTAACTCTTCACCGGTTTCCTTGGGTACTAGGCCTGCATCAGAAGCAACGGAAGCAATAGTTCCCCCAGTTGATAGCAATAATATTTTCTTCATCTTGTTCCCCTTTATCTCAAATCACAATGTCGACCATAACTATTCATGATTAGATCAATTAAAACATAGGCCGAACTAAAAGTTACCGCATTTTGCTTACTAAATTGAAATGGCGTAGTTTTGAAGAAAAAGCTATAGTCGCTAAGAGAGGCTAGTTTTCCCGTTTGCCAGCTAGTCAATGACACCAATTTCAGTTCAGTATTCACGACATCAATCTTCTTAAGTTCTTCAATAATTGTTTTATTAAAACCACCAAATGAAATAACAAACAGCATGTCATTTTCCCGTGCAGACCGCCCTAATAATGCCACTTCGTCGCGTGCACTAGGCAAAATAATTGCTTTTTTACCAATTAAGAAAAAGTTATGCGCCAAATATTCCGCGATAATTTGCTGCTGCCAGCCAGTAGAGTAAAGATAGATCGTTTCCGCTTGATCTAAATCCGCAAAAAATGGTTGTAAGTTTAATCCCTTAAAATATTTAAAAGTTTCAGCAATGATCTTTTGTAAATCCGTATTGAAATCTAGCGTTTGCTTGTTCTTAACGTTTTGCTCCTTTCGTGTAGCTAACTCGGACAATTCAAATTTCAATTCGCTGAAACCACTTAATCCCAATTTTTTGCTTAGGCGAAAAATAGCGGACTTAGAAACGTATAATTTCTGAGCTAATTCCAGCAAACTCAACTGACTTGCTGCTTCAGGATATTTCAATAAATAGCTAACGATTGCTTTATCGGTCTCATTAAAACTTTCCTTTTTCTTCATGACCGCTGTTTCTAAATCCATTCTGTTTCCTTTCTCATCACTGTTTCTTATTAAGAAAAGAATATCATGTCGTACTCAAAAAAGGTAGCCACCCTATTTGAGTAACTACCTTAATTTTTATTCTTGAATTGAAGTTATGTTATGACAATTAATTATTTAAGTTCTGGCCAGTATGGAGCATTAACTGGAATCATGTCATCCAAAATCTTCTTAGCAACGGAAGCATCTGGAACGGTCTTGTTTAATGCAAATGCTTGTAGCATCTTATTGTATGAATGTTCAACATAAGCATCAACAACCAATTTTTCACAAGTTTGTTGTTCCATCATCAAGCCTCTTTGGAAGCGACCTGCTTTACCCGTAGCCATTGGTTGAATGCCATCAGCACCAAACAATGCTGGTACTTCAACAATTGAATCTGGATCCATATTAGAAATTGCACCGTTATTAGCACAGTTAGCTAAGAACTTTTCATGAGTGTTAAATGCGATCGCATGACAAATATCTACGATATATTCAGAGTGCAAACCTGAAATATCCCAAATATTATTCTTAGCAGTTCCCACCTTTACGATTCTTTCACATTCGCCAAAGACAATCTTTTGCCGGTGTTCACGAATTTCATCAGTACGAGTATGCTTCGGATCAGCATTAGCAACTTCATATTGTGGGAAGTAGTAGTATTGCATGTAATTGTTTGGCAAAGTTTCTGGCTCTAGCTTATATTCATCGGCAACTTTCTTAAAGGTGGCTTCCCAAGAAGCTTCAGTATCCTTGTCGTAATCGCCACCTACCCAATAGCCGTGCTCTTTGACGTATTCCTTCAACTTAGGCATTAAGTCTTCGCCAGTCTTCTTGTTGCGAACTTCTTTCCACCAGCCAAAGTGATTCAAACCATAATAGTTAAAGTCAATATCATGCCAACTGTCCAAACCACAAATGGCAGCCATTCTGTCCATATCATCAATCGGCATATCACAAATGTTAATTACCTTAGCATTTGGACGAAGACGACGGCAAGCTTCTGCAACGATTGCAATTGTGTTGGAGTAGTTGATCATCCAAGCATTTGGTGAGTATTCTTCCATCCAATCAATAATTTGCAAAATTGCGGGAATTGAGCGAAGACCATAGGCCATTCCTCCGGGTCCAGTAGTTTCTTGACCATTCACGCCATATTTTAATGGAATCTTTTCATCCAAGCTTCTCATGTGATATTTACCAACACGAATTGATCCCATAACAAAATCTACATCAGTAAAAGCCTCTTTAGGATCAGTTGTGTAAGAAAACTTAATTTGTGGTGCCCTTTCCTTCATGATAATTTCAACAGCTTTGGCAATCTTTTCTTGCCGTTCAGCATCGTTATCATAGAACTTCAACTGTCTTAATGGGAATTTATCCTGACTCTTGATTAAATCAAGGACAAATCCTGGAGTAAAAGTACTACCACCGCCAGCAATAACTACTGAATATTTCTTACCATCCATAATCTATTTTCTCCTTTAAATAAAACTAAGTTTTTATCTCTGTTTCATTTGCCTTACGCATATATTTATATCATCTTCTTCCACAAATGTATTCGTTTTCACCAGCTTCAGACTTTGTTTCAAGTTTTGGAACGCGTTTCACTACGCGAAATATTTTTAAATGTTGCCTTAAGCCTAACAAATCAGGTGTTTAACTGCCTTTATTAGTAATAGTGTAAACATGAAAAAAATAATCGTTTCATGACCAAGATAAACTATAATTTGAATATTCCTTTAACCACAAAAATAAATAGTCCGTATTTGATGATCGTATAGCTTTAATTACAAAATACGACTCAAACTAGTTTCACTTCCATATTTTGTAGTGTAATTTTGAAATTAATTATAATTTTAATATCTTTCTGCTATTTTCTATACAATATAATATTTTTAAAACATATCTTTGCTAAACGCTGATTTTATCCCAACTCTTAGTCATTAGTACTTGATAATTTATAGATAACTTAGGTTATAATTATATATTTTTTTATATAAATTTAGCCTTTATTAAAAAACTTTTGAATTATTTATTAGTCGTATAGCTTTTATTTTAGGTCGCCCTAAGTCTTGATAAACTAGCACTCTAAAAAATAACATATATGTTTTTATTTAACAAGATACGTTATTAAAGCTGTTCATATATAGACTTTGTTTTTAATAATGTTAGTATCATTCCATGAAGAGACATATAACGATCTTTAAGGAATTGACTACTCCTTAAGCAAAAAAATGACTTATAAATTGGGAATTCTTTTCGTAATATAGGGGGATTAGGAAAAATGACAAAGAATGTTAAGCTATTATCACTTATCGGTATCGCAGCCGCTTTAGCAGGTGGAAGTGTTGCTATTTCAAATAATAACAACTCTACTGTTCAAGCTGCTTCTATCACATTACCCGCTGGTTACACCAAGAGTGCCATTATTAAATGGAACCAAACTGGTAAAGCAAGTAAGGCTTTGATTGATGCTTCTAAAAAAGGCATGAAGGAAAACACCAATAGTGATGCGGGTTCAGATAATACGTTAGTTAACGTGACTAAATTAACTGCGTCTCAACAAAAAGAACTGAGCCAATACACTTTAAGCTTAATTAATTCTGCACGTCATCAACTTGGCAAGCAAGACTGGACTTACAAGCGAGGTGCTTTGCACTTTGCAAATCGTGTAGCTAACGAATACTACAACCATAACAGATCTTGCTGGGATGCCGACCACTATGTTACTGGAATTGAACGCGCAGCTAAGGCTTCTGGCCTTAACTCAAAAGTAGGTCAAGTCTACGAAGATGAAGCTGGCTTGCCTATCTCTTCAACATACAATACTAACTTACGTCCAATGTCAGTATTGAAAAACCAAATTTACTTTAACGTAAAGCAAATGCTTTTTGGCGGTTTTGCAGGCTCTGACAGTCAGATGAATGACTCATCTAGATACACTGAATGGGAACACGCTGGTGATTTACTTGGTTGCCGTACTAAGAGCTACGATGCTAAGACTAAATACTTTGGTATTAGTTTCAGTGGCTTAAAGGATGACCAAAGCAAGGTTAGTGTTCACATGATGGGTGTTGCTAAACGTTACATCCAAAACTACAGAAAATTCAATCATTAAAACTAACGCTGTAGTTAAAAACTTAATACAGTTTCCTAATCCAAGAGCTCAAGTAGTTCAGTCAACTATTTGAGCTCTTTTATTTTTGCCCATTTTTCATCAAAATCCTGTCAAAAAAATGCAGATATTCACACATTTTCAATTAAGCTATCTAATTGTTTGTATACATTAGCTAATACTAATAGTGTGTTAAGTTATTATCTTATTACTATTTTGTCTATAATCCTTGATAAATCAATGTTTCCATCAATAACTATACATAATTAACAACAGTACAGCAAATTATGATTACAATTAATAAACTTTTTCAAAAGCAATTTTTACATTATCCATGCGGGATTTTCGCTTACACAATCTATTACATTATTGTTATCTAAAAAAAAGGATTGCTATATTAAATAGCAAATGGTATATTCTATATCAATATGTTCAATGAACATAAAAAAGGGAGGATAAAGATGTATTTCACTACTACAAGAAGAAAAACTAGGAAAGACAGGATACATATCCAATTCTTTGCACAAGCCTTAAAAAAAGACCTATCACAAGGAACTGTTTACAAGTATTCAGTTCAAAGATTCTGTGAAGCTGCAAATATCTGTCGCGGAACTTTTTACCGCAACTTTAAAAATTTGAATGATCTATTTAGTCAAGTACTGCAATTCGAAATCAATTCTTGCTTCAACAATCCCCAATCAAGTACTTTACATAAAAAAGCACACAACTTACTGATAGAAATTGAAACTAATGCCACCTACTATCGAAATGTACATTCTCTTGCCTCAAGTCAAATTCGAACACAAGTTGACCAAGCTCTTTTTCGTGAAATGCAAAAATTACTATTCAATAGTAATCTTTCTAATAAGCATATCCAAAGCATTTCCAGTTTGATTCTTATTCGAATTCTAGACTGGATTGCTCATGACTATCAGGACAATGTCATCACAGTTTATACTGACGTTGAATGCCTTTTTCTCCATCACATTAAAAAAAGTTGCTAGCAACGAATACTAGCAACTTTTTACATTAAGCATAAATTTTACGTTTTAAAATACCGACATAAGGTAAATTACGATATAAGCCGTTATAGTCAAGACCATACCCTACTAAAAATGCATCTGGAGCTTGAAAACCATAGTAATCAGCATGGAAATCAACTACTCTAGTATCTGGCTTATCAAGCATAGCTACCACTTCAACGCTGGCGGCACCACGGTCTTTCATCACTTCACTCAATGCTTGAAGCGTACGACCGGTATCAATAATGTCTTCCATAAAAATTACCGGTTGATCTTTAACATCAGATTTTATATCTTGAGTGATCTTTACCTTGCCTGTTGATTCGGTACCGGCATAACTTGAAGCCTTAATTGGATCAACTGTCAATTTAAAGTTAAGTCGCTTGATCATGTCACTAGCAAAAATCATTGCCCCATTTAAAACGGGAATGACAATCGGCTGCTTGCCCTCATATTTTTGATTCAATTCAGCAGCCATCTCATCCATGCGCTTATCTAATTGTGCTTGATCAAACAAAATTTTCTCAATGTCGTTGTTCATTATCTGTCTACCCTTTGAATTCATAATTTTGTCATTGATAAGATTTTAACATGATTTAAGACTGAGTTAAAGCTCTGAAGTACTAAAAGTAAATAATTTGTTTATTTATTGGCTACAATTAGCCTAAATTGTTCGGATTTTAACAAAAGTATTTCACTGAAATTAACCTTATTACGATTAGCATAATTATAATAAGGCTAATCGTAATTATGTTATAATCAAATAAAAGAAAGGAATAAATCTATGCAACATTTTGTCGGTAGAAATAATGAACTCAATGACCTCAATGCTAAATATCAGAGTCCTAACTTCGAGATGATCGTAATCTATGGCCGTAGACGAGTTGGTAAAACCGCCTTGATTAGTGAGTTTATTCAGAATAAACCTGCTATTTACTATCAAGGAATAGAATCAACAGGTGATATGAATCTCAAGAATTTATCAGAAAAAATCAACGATTTAAAAAATGATGATTTTAATACTGCATCCTACGCTGATTTTGAAAAAGCTTTTACAGAAGTGCAAAATATTGCTAATCATTTAGAACAAAAATTAGTCTTTGTCATCGATGAATATCCCTTTTTAGCCAGATCAGAACATTCTGTCAGCTCTATTCTTCAATACGTAATTGACCATGTCTATAAAAAATACAATAATGTCATGTTAATTCTTTGTGGGTCATCGATGTCATTCATGGAAAGACAGGTCCTGGGGTACAAGAGCCCACTTTACGGCAGAAAAACTGGGCAATTAAAACTAGAACCATTTGACTTATTTGAATCAGAAACAATGCTGCCTAGTGTTAATAAAAGCGACTTATTAGGTTACTATGGCATCACTGGTGGCATTCCTCAGTACTTGGCTTATATCAATCCCGAGATTTCATTGAGAGATAATATTAGACAAATGTTTTTCTCACCAGTTGCTCCTCTGCGTGATGAACCGAACGTTCTAATGCAGGAAGAAATGCGCAATCCAGCTACATATAATGCTATTCTCAAAACTATTGCTAATGGTTCCAATCACTACAACGATATTGTGCAAGCAACTGATATTACATCTAGCTCTCTTACACCCTATTTAAAAAATTTAATAGATATTGGCGTCATTCAAAAAAAGCAACCACTTTTTAATAAAAATAACCGCAAAGCTTACTATTATATTGTTGATGGTCTCTTTCGTTTCTGGTTCAAGTTTGTCGACGGTGAGACAGATTTAATTGTTAGAGGACAAGTTGATCGCTTATTAGACTATATTATGAGTGAATTACCCAGATTTTTAGGTCCAGTATTTGAACAAGCTAGTGGCGATTGGCTTTGGCGTCAAAATGATTTACCAATTGGCATTCGTACAATTGGTCAGTGGTGGGGCCCTAATCCAGCTAAAAAGCGTGAAGAAGAAATTGATATTGTTGCACCTGATTTCACTAATAATCAAGCTATTATCGGTGAATGTAAATGGCGAGCAAAAGATAAGATTAAACCGGAAATGATTGATACTTTAGTTGAAAGATCGTTCCTAGTACCCAAGATTAAACAAAGCTATCTTTACTTTTTTGCCAAAGAGGCAACGCCTGGTTTCAAAGCATATGCGCAAAAAAATAATGTCACAGTAATTGAATACCAACACTTTTTTGAATAAACATAAAAGCAGCATCCCAAAGCTTATACTCTAGGAATGCTGCTTTTTCTCTATATTTTCTTAATCATATGATCGTAAGTGCGGTCACCAATCGTCATCGACTTCTGCACTTCATAACCTTTATGCTTGTACAAAGCTTGCGCACGTGGATTTTCTTTGTCCACATTTAAGCTGATAATATGATAGCCATGAGCTAACGCTACTTGTTCTGCCTCGTCCATCAGACGACTAGCAATGTGTTCACCCCAATGGTCGGGATGTACAGCTAACGCATCAATATACCACTCGTGTGGCCAAGCTTCTTGATCATCAAAAATCACGGTTGAAATGGGTAAACCAGCATTTGCATAGTTATGGCGCAAGACAACATCGATGATCTTCTGGTCCTTATAAGGATACATATCTAAAATTCCGGTCACCTTACCATGATCTTCAGCTACCCAAATTCGGCGGTATGAATAGCGATAATCCTCGGAAATGAACCCTAATTTCATTAAGCTATAGAATTGATCTTCTGGCAAAGATTCAATTGACTTCATCTGCATTTCATCAAAAATTTGTTTTAATATCGGATAAACAAAGGGAAAATCCGACTTTCTTGCTCGTCTAATAATCATTACTTTCTCCTTAAAAACTATTCATCATCATGATCATTTTCAAACAAATCAACATCATCGACTACATCGAACTTGATTGGGTTTTCTACTTGATTTTTTAACAGGTCAAATATAGTAGTTGCCTTCGGTTCCAGCAATTTGCAGTCATGCATTAAGCGATATAAGGCGAAGAGCTGCGTATAAGTGGCTCGAATCAACAGTCCATCCACCTGATAAGCCGCATCATTATCATCTACTTGCATTGAAGTAGTCAAAAAGTCGCGCATTTTTCTTTCCGCATAATCATTACCCATCATTTCTTTAAGTGCTAGATCCATGTCAGCGTAGGTACGTGATAGTTTAGTAATTCTCTCAAAATTGTAAGCCAAATCAACATTAATTAGTTCAACACTATCCTGGTCTATTTTGCCTTGGTTCTTGCTAATCTCACTAGCGAGGTCATCGATTGCCTCACCAAAGGCACCAAAAACATAATCAAGCGTTAGTTGAGTTTCTAACTGCTCCGGCTCCATCTCAACTAATTGAGCCGCATTTTGTGCATTCCAAGCAAAAGAAGGACTCAAAACTCTTCCTGGCGTTTGGAACAGGATCCCTAATAACCCTTGCTTAGCAGAGTACTGCACATTGATTGAACCAGGTTCAAAATCGCAACGTTGAGCCAAATTTTCTGCGGCAGATTGAATTTTAGGATATAGCTCAGCTACAATTCCTGAAGCATCACCCTGATTATTGTCAATGACGATTGAACCATTTTGCCAGGTATCATGTGGATTATTTTCATCTAAAACAGAGAAATTAGGATCTGCAGTAAAACCAGCATCAATATCTTGGTTAGGTAAATAAATTAGTGAGTGACCTAAAAAGTTGGTAATTGCATCTGCAGCTTGATCATCGCCGATCGAATCAATGTACGCTTGTAAACTATAGAGGTACCCATAGCCTAGCTTATTAATAATTTCAATTAAATCATTCTTGTCTTCGTTGTTGCTAGCTTGAACACAGCTACGCAGTTTTTGCCGCAAATCATTCAATGATCTTTCATTAGTGCTAGCTAGGTAGTTGTCAACGTCAGGGATACTGAGAGAAAAGCCAAAAATCAAACGATATAAGTAGTCTAGATCGGCACAATAAGCATCCCAATCATCATCACTAATTTGTCCTGCGGTGTCTTGTAAATCACGGGCAAAATTAAGGATAAACGAAATGGCTAAATGAGCCGCACATTGCTCTACACTCTCATTTTCAATCATTGTTGCAATCTTAGTACCTAGAATATCATTTCGAAAAATCATCACATCATTAGGCGACTGCAAATACACAATCAAATCATGTTGTGCTTCATCATACTCTATTCCAAAGGCACCTACAGGAATAAGATTATTTTGTACTAATAGCTCGCTAGCCTGACGAAATTTAGTAGCCAATTTTTCAGCCTCTGGTCGCTCGATTGGATCACCTATCAAATTGCTTGAATTATCACTATCAGTTTGCTCAACATTAGCAGATGCATCTTCTAACAAAGAAAAGTCAGGATCTGGCTTGAACAAGTATGAATCATTGGGGATCTCCATTGTCATATGATGAACTAAACGACCAATTGCTTCAGCATCATCAGTTGAGCGCTGGACTTCCTTAGAAATAGCCAATAAATACGCGTCTGGCAGCTCTGCCAATTTGCTTTCAGTCTGCGCTAATATATCTGCTCCATATAAGCCACTAGCAGTTAAAGCCTTTTGCAAATTTTCTCGTATTTCCACTATAGAGGTACCTGCTGTATCACGATAGTAATTATTAATCGTTTCATTTTTTCGCGTCAACCTATACCAAACGTTGTAAAGATAATCCACATCCTGACGTAATTGTGTAGAATCAAGTTCAGCACGTCGTTCAGGAGCTGTGGCATCAAAAAAACTACCTGCTAAACTAACAATAATTCCTTCACCGTTAGAAGCGTCATCTTGCTCAAGTAAATAATCATAAGTTTGATCATTTAAAAACATGCTCGGAATTATTAAATTGTTAGGCGTTTGTAGGTAAAGATAAAGATCGTCTTCATCAGAATCGAGTTCAGTATTCAAAGAATTAGGAACAATGCAGCCAAGACTGTAAATCCACTCAATTGCATTATTGACTTTGTTAATTACTTGTTTTAGTTTTGCATCTTCAGTCATGGAAAAAACCCCTTTATTATCAAAAAAGCCGTAAGCAATTACATTTTCACATATTTACGCCTTGATTGCATTCCTTTTGACAATCAAAAAAAAGATGAAGCATCAAATCCTCATCTTTTGTCTATTTCAACTCTTCAAAAAAGCCTTGCTTCTTCAAAATCTCTAAATATCGGTGAACTGCATCAGGCCAAGTTGGTAAAGGCTTAAAACCATTTTCAACCAGCTTACTCTTATCCAAGCGTGAGTTAAATGGCCGCACCGCTTTGGACAAACCATATTCTTCAGTCGTTACCGGTGTTACCTTGGTATCGTAGCCTGCTTGACGATAAATTTCTTTAGTAAAATCGTACCAAGAAATATAGCCTGTTTTAGTACCATTATCGTCAAAACCGCTAGCAGTCTCAGACAATTCGCTATTAGTCGTATGGTAATAACCGTATTTATCAGTTTCTATCATATCAACCAGCAAGCGTGCTAGATCAAAAGTATAAGTTGGCGTACCAATTTGGTCATTAACCACCTTAACTTCATCATGACTTTTGCCTACTTTAAGCATCGTTTTGATAAAATTATGACCATTAATGCTAAAAACCCAAGCGATTTTGAATTTACAAGGAACCCAGTAAAAATTGTGCATCCCCCGCCCCGATCGTCATCTCTCGAATTTCATTAAGTGAAAAACCCAGATATTTCAGTAGCAAAATCTGTTGCAATTTGGCAAAATCTTGATCTGTATATCGCCGCGCACCACTCTTAGTACGCGCAGCTGGCTTTAATAAATTTTTCTGATCATAATAGCGAATCGTACGAATTGAGACATGCGCTTTTTCCGCAAACTCGCCGCTTGTGTAGTATTGAGTCATGTTAATTATCTTTATGAAATACTAAACGTTAAAACTAGTCCAGTCAACTCAAACCAAGGTAGCATTTTTTACAGTCAACAACGCTAATAATCATACATCTCTTCATCTAATTGCTTATTCATTAGCTTCTTGATTTCATTAAAAGTATTAAGTAAAGTTTCAAGGTTATCCAAAGCTTGTTTCACTAACTTTTGTAATTTTTGCTCATTTTCTATATATTTATAAGTTTACGAGATTGAGGGCATGCTTTCAAATAAATTCAATGGAACTTACTTTACATTTACTAACCCAACAGTTGATTATGTCCTAGAAATATTTTTATGTTATCAATTTGCTGCTGACATTGTCGAACCTTTATACTGATCCAATGCCGATTGCAAGTCTTTATCAGTGATTTTTACTTTTTGATCTTTTAACACTTGGCTAATTACATTTTTCATCACAGTAGAGTTTGCAGCCCATTTATTATAAAGCTCCTTAGTTAGTTCTGCCTTGCTACTTTCAAAATTTCCCTTATCTGGGTGTTTAACCATTTTTATTATTTCATATCCATTAGTGACTTTTACTGGCGTTTTGGTATATTCGCCATCCTTAAGCTTATATGCTGCATTTTTAAAAGTTGAATCTAAATTTTTATTTTCTTGATTAAATGCAGCTAATTTTCCGCCATCGCTACTTGTAGAACTATCTACAGAATACTTTTTAGCTAAGCTTGAAAAACTCTCACCATTATTTAGCTGCTCAATAACTTGTTCAGCTGTTGTTTTACCAGTAGTCAGAATATGCTGCACACTGACTGAAGGCTGATAATCTTTCCATGCTGCCTTCAATTGTTTATCCGTCGGCTTAATTTGAGATTCCAAAGCAATTCGACTAAGTAAATTGATTTGAATCATTCTTTTAAAAGATGCTTTAGTATATGCACCCTGGGCTAAAAAGTTATCGAATTGTGAACCATAACGTTCCTTATAGTTGCTGTACTCAGTATTGACTTTTTTAACATCCAATTTTTTACCATATTGTGCTTTTAAAGCATCATAAATTAATAAATTAGCTAAAATGGTCTTACTTGAGGGGGACGATTTAAGTTCTTTATAAAATTCTTCTTGAGTAACTTTCTTATCTTTCCCATATTGTGCAACTTCAGCATTATTTGATGTAGAGCATCCAGCCAAGCCCAACAAAGAAAAAACAGTTGCAGTCATCATTAAATTTTTTAATAATTTATCCATCTTGTCTGCTCCAAAAAATATATCATTAAATTATTAAAAGTATTAAAGCAGATTTTAACTTTAATTTCAACTAAATTATAAAATAACAAATAATAAGCTATACAATTTTAAAATCATTTTTTTCTTTTTGATGTTATTTTCAGAATTAATAAGTCTTCTTGAGATTAAAATTATTTTTCATTTATTAATCAAAATAAAAAAATTAGTATGAAATTTCTGTTGCTTTTTATGATCTTTCTCAATATAATATTTGATTAATATTAGTAATATTAAATTGAAATAAAAATTATTAATATTAATTAAAAATTAAAGCCTTATTATTAATTATTTTGGAGGGCTATTTTATGAAGAGAAATAAATATGCAGGGGTATTGGTTTGTGCTGCTACCCTATCTGTCGTATCTGTGTTTGCCACTGCCGAACAACAAGTTAAGGCTAGTGTTGAAAGTCAAACCAAAACTGTTGCAAAAAGTACTCAAGCAGCAGAATCTGCTACAACCGGTTTAACTAACAAAGCAATTGAAGCACAATTAGCAGCAAAAGGAGTTAATCTTAAGCACTTAACTCCTAAGCAAAAGCAAGACGTATACGTTGATGTGATTGTTCAATTGTCAGCTGCACCAGCTGCTACTAATGGCTCAGTAAGTGCTAATTCAAGCAGCGCAGAAATTGAGCAAGCTTCCAAAGAAGTAATTGCCAATCAAGCTTCTATTAAGGAAAAAGTTAAAGCTATTACTAACCAAGCAATTGGTAAAAGTTACGGTTACGTAGTTAATGGATTTGCTACCAAGGCAAAAGTAAAAGATATTCAAAAATTAAGAAATATTCCTGGCGTTAAATCTGTAACTTTAGCCAAAGTTTATTACGCTAATGACTCTTCAGCCGATGATATGGCTAACGTTTCAACCGTTTGGAACAATTATAAATACAAAGGTGAAGGTACTGTTGTTTCTATCATTGATACTGGTATCGATCCGAACCATAAGGATTTGCGCTTAAGTGATGATTCCAAGGCAAAATTGACCAAAGATAAAGTTAATGCCTTTACTAAAGAAACTGGTTATGGTCGTTACTTTACTGATAAAGTACCATACGGTCACAATTATTCAGACAATAATGACAATATTACCGATGATAATCCTAGCGAACAACACGGAATGCACGTTGCTGGTATTGTTGCTGCCAACGGTACTGCTGCTAACTCTGTTAACTCCGTTGTTGGCGTTGCTCCAGAAGCTCAGTTATTAGCTATGAAAGCTTTTTCTAATTCAGATAGCTCAGCTTCTACTGATTCTACTAGTATCATTGGCGCAATCGACGACTCTGCTAAGCTTGGCGCTGATGTCTTAAACATGTCATTAGGTTCAGTTTCTGGTCAACAAAATGAAGATGACCCAGAAGTTGCTGCTGTTGAACGTGCTACTAAAAAAGGTACTGCAGCCGTAATTTCTGCTGGTAACTCCGGTACTTCAAATTCAGAAACTGAAGGTGTTAATAAAGCTTACTACGGTAACCCTGACATGGAAACTCTTGGTAGTCCCGGTACTGCAAGAAGTGCAACAACTGTTGCTTCTGCTGAAAATACTAAGGCTACTACTGATGGAGTGACTATTACATCTGCCGATGGTAAAACTACTATTGTAAATCCAGAAGCTACTCAACTTTCAGAAGGTACTGATCGTGCTTTCTTTAATGATAAAAAATTTTACGTCGTAAAAGACAAGAATGGCAAATTAGGCACAGGTGCTGCCAAACAATATACTTCTGCTGTGAAAGGTAAAATTGCAATCGTCAAACGTGGTGATCTTACTTTTACTGATAAGCAGAAATACGCCCAAGAAGCCGGTGCTGCTGGTTTAATAATTGTTAACAATAAACCTGGCGATATGACTGGTATGTCACTTACTGCTGGCTTCCCTACTGCCGGTTTATCAGCCTCAGCAGGAGAAAAATTAGTAAAATACGTTGAAGCCCATCCTGATGAAGCATTGAAAGTAAGCATTGTTGTCCAGGCTTTGAATAACTCTGCTCGTCAAACAGACTTAATGTCTGATTTCACTTCATATGGTCCTGCTTCTAACTTAGCATTTAAGCCTGATATCTCGGCACCTGGTGGACATATCTGGTCCACTCAAAACAACAATGGTTACACTAACATGTCTGGTACTTCAATGGCTTCTCCATTTATTGCTGGTACCCAAGCACTTGTTAGTCAAACAATGAATGACAAGAATGGTGCTTTCTACACAACTTATCAAAAAATGAGTCCAGAAGAAAGAACTGCATTTATCAAAACTTTAGAAATGAATACTGCAAGTATTCAACCTGATATCAGCCATGATAATGTTATCGTTTCTCCACGTAGACAAGGTGCTGGTTTTATCAACGCCCAAGCTACTATCCAAGCTCTAGCTAAAAATCCTTCAACTGTAGTCAGCAGTGATGGCTATCCTGGTGTAGAACTCAAGAGTTTTAAAAATAGAAATCTTAAATTCCAAGTTAAATTTACTAATCGTACCAATAAACCTTTAACTTACAAATTAGAAAATAATGGTAAAGATTCTGATGTTTACACCTCTGCTACTGATGGCTCTGCAGTTTTATATGATAAGAAGATTGACGGAGCTTCAATTAAAGCTAGTGGTGACGTTGTAGTTCCTGCAAATTCTACTAAGGAACTCACTTTAACTCTGACTTTACCTGCTAACTTTAATGAAAATCAATATGTTGAAGGTTTCCTAACATTTAATGGATCAGACTCCTCACAATTACGTCTCCCATATATGGGCTTTTTTGGTGATTGGGCAAGTTCAGATCTTCCAATCTTTGCTAGTCTCAATGATCCAGATGTATTCCAGCCTGACAATAATATGTTTGGAACTTTAGTAACCGTAGGTAACAGTGCGGATAATACTAACCCAGGCTTAAGTAGAGACGCTTCTGGTAATTTACGTTTTGATCCTTCAAAATTTGCAATTTCTAATGCTAAAAATGCACAATACAAGTGGTTTAAGCCTACTTACTACTTGTATAGAAACGCTAACAACGTTAAGATCCAAATTTTGGATAAAAATGGTAAAGTAATCAATACTTTAGCTTCTTTGAGTAATGCAACCAAGACTTATTATGAGTCACAAGAGCAAAGCTATACTTACTTTAACGATGCTCCTTCTTGGGATGGTACATACTTCGATCAGCAAGCTAACAAGACTGTTAATGCTCCTGACGGAAACTATACTTATAGAATTTCTGCAACTGTTAATGGAACAAATACTGAACAGCATTATGATATCCCAGTCAAAGTTGACAGTGTTGCACCTGTAGTAAAGAATCTTAAATTAGAATCAAGCAAGATCAAAGATAATAAAGGGCAAGAACAAACTCGTTATTACTTGTCTGCAGAAGCAAAAGATGAACTTAGTGGTTTAAGTGGTGAGGTAAATGTTTCTGTCAATGGCGTTTCAAGTCAACTAGAATATGATCCTACTGTTAAAGCAGATAAAGATGGCTTCAAGAAAGTGGAAATCGACTTATCTCCAGCTCAAGTAAAGGCGCTTCAAGCAGGTACAAATAGCTTTTCTGTTGCATTATTCGATAATGCCGCAAATGCAGGTACTACTTCAGGTGAAGGCAATAAGCCAGGTGAAACCAGCTTCGGCTTAGTTCTTAGAAATGGTGGATTGCCAGACAAGATCTCATCACAAACTAAGAACTACAATGCAAAAAGTGGTACTTATGTATTCTCTGGTACCTACCCAAGTAAAGTCTATGGAACTTACACTGATAAAGATGGTCATACTCATGACTTTAGCGTAGAAAGTGATGACAACAAGTTATTTACCGCAGAACTTCCACTTTCTCAAGACGATTATAAGACTACTATTGCTCTTTATGCTGATTCTGATCATAAGACTTTGCTTAAGAAACAAGACATTACTGTAAGCTTAGTCCCAGCTAAAGTTGAAAGCCTATCAGTTGATAAGAATGATACTTATGATGTAACCAAAGATAAATCAGCCACATTAGCCCAAACTTCTGAAAGCACTGCAAAACTTTCGGGTAAAGTAAGTGCTGACACTAAGACTTTAGTGATTAAACAAAAAGGTCAGAAAGATGTTCCAGTTGAACTTAACGCTGATCACACATTTAGTACTGAATTACCAGTAAGTTTTGGTGAAAATAGTTTTACTCTTGTTGCAACTGACGCTGACGGCAACTCATCTAGCGTAGTACAAACAATTAAATCTAGTGATCGTGGTAAAACTACTGTTTCAAGTAGTGATGTTACCTTCAATAACGGCATCAAGTGGGGTACTCGTAACGTTAATGCCAAGACTAAAAACTACAATCCTAAGACTGGTAAGTTAATCCTTACTGGTAAAGTAAAAAGACCAACTACCACTTTGCAAATTGGTGGTAAAAACGTAAAGATTAATTCAGATCAAACATTTAGAGTAGTACTAAACATTGGCACTCATGGCGCTAAGATCTTTTCAGCATTGATTGGTGATTCAACTGTTAGAGAAACTACTCAAGAGAGATTGAGCTTCTATGTAGACGCTGAAGCTCCTACTCTAAACTTAGATAGTGAAAACACTGTATACACTAATAAGGGTAAGTTTACGATTTCGGGTACTGTAAGTGATGACTATAAATTCTATGACTTGTCAATCAATGGTAATGACGTTGAAACTAGTTGGAGTGATGTTGATTACAATAGTAAAGAAGGTATCAAAAAGAACTTTAAGCACGAAGTTGATTTGAAGAAAGGTAAGAATACTTTCAACGTTAAAGTAACTGATTCCCAAGGGAATTCGAGTTCACAAGCATTAGTTGTATACTATGAACCTGCTAAGACTTTAGCTGAGCCTAGCGTAGAACAAGTTGTTGCAAAAGATGGTAAATCCGCAACCCTTAAAGCAACTACTGATGAAGCTGAAGCTAAGGTAGTTTACAGCATTGATAATGGAAAAACATTCAATGATGTACCAGTCGATGGCTTTAAACTTACTAAAAACGGGACCGTACAATTCAAGACAGTTGATAAATATGGCAATGAATCCAAAATTAAGTCTGTAGAAGTTAAGGATCTTAATCAAGAAACTAAGCCTAGTGAAGATGAAGATTTAGCCAAGGCCAAGGAAGATCTTCAAGCTAAAGTTAATGCTGGCGAAAAGAAGGACTTAAGCAAATTTACTGATGAATCTAAGAAAAACTTTAATGAAGCTTTGAAGAAAGCTGAAGATGTCTTAGCTGACAAGAATGCTAAGTTGTCTGACCTTCAAGATGCTGCTAAGGCTTTAGATAAAGCTGAACAAGCATTAGCTGAAAAGCCTGCTGAACCATCCAAGGATGACAACAAGCCTAGCGAAGATAAAGAATTAGCTAAGGCTAAGGAAGATCTTCAAACTAAGGTTGATGCTGGTAAAAAGAAGGATCTTGATAAATACACTGATGAATCTAAGAAGAACTTTAACAATGCTTTAAAGAAGGCTGAAGATGTCTTAGCTGACAAGAATGCTAAATTGTCTGACCTTCAAGATGCTGCTAAGGATCTAGACAAGGCTGAACAAGCATTGACTGAAAAGCCTGCTGAACCATCCAAGGATGACAACAAACCTAGCGAAGATAAAGAGTTAGCTAAGGTTAAGGAAGATCTTCAAACTAAGGTTGATGCTGGTAAAAAGAAGGATCTTGATAAATACACTGATGAATCTAAGAAAAACTTTAATGAAGCTTTGAAGAAAGCTAAAGATGTTTTAGCTGACAAGAATGCTAAGTTGTCTGACCTTCAAGATGCTGCTAAGGATCTAGACAAGGCTGAACAAGCATTAGCTGAAAAGTCTACCCAGCCTTCTACTCCATTGCTTCCAGGAAATAATAATACTGCATCAAGCAGCAACCAACTTTGGGGCAATCAAACTGTAACTCCTGCTCACGATGAAAAAGACACCAAGAAAAATGACAACAAGAGTACAACAGAAGATGGCAAGGACACTAAAGTAATGTTCAAGTCAACTCTTTATACTAAAGACCTTAAAAAGACAAAGAGTTCTGCCAAAGCTTACAGTTTTCTTAATCTAGTTACCGAAGAAGGGAAACTTAAGGTTTACACATTTAGCGGTCAACACTTCTATAAGATTGTCGGCCAGGATGCATATATTCGTGTAAGAAATGTTACCGGTACTAAAGTGACATTGAAGAGAAATTCATTTGTTTACCAATCTAATGGTAAGAAAGCATCACATAAACTTCTCAAGAAAGGCACTACTATCACTGTTTACGGTGATCAATACAAGGCACTCAAACATTACAAGAAGTATGCTTACAGAGTCGGCGAAAGCAAATATATAAAGAGTGTCAACATTAACAAAGTCAATCTTGTAAAATAAAAATCTAAAAAATTATTTAGCTAGTTTTAGACATTTGCTCTAAATAAAAATCCTGCTAATTCAGTACATAATGTGTACTGGGATTTAGTAGGATTTTTTGATTTTGGGATTTTTATAAGTAAAGTTAAAAATTACACAGAAAGAACATCACATCTATCCATAAATAATATTTAAACTTGAACTAATTCCTAAACCAGTAGCTCTATTATTTAACATTAATTCAGCTTCAGTCCTAGTATGGAATACCGCCAGCTACTTTTATACCAATTTGACCATCAGTGGCTTCAAACATTACCCTTACATCTTCAACTTTAGCAATCGTTGAACATGCGCCAAAAGGGAAACCAATTACTGTTACAGCTTTAATATTAGTACCTTTCAAAAGTTGACTAACGTGTCTTACTCAGCAGAGTTGACGCATACCGAATGAAACCTATATTGCTTTGCTTCTGCCACAACTCTATCAATTTCCTTTTCCGTAGCACTCGGAACTAACAAAGTATGATCAATATAATTATTTAAACCATTCATCTCCTTAGTTTGTTCTCATTACTGTAGAACTAACTAAATCATCAAGTTTTTTATTTGACTTAAAATGTCCTTGGTATTAAAAATATATGATCTTGCCACAAATATATTGCATCCCGTTGAAGCAGCAAGAATAATATTCTGATCATTAACTCCCCCGTCAACCTCAATTGAGATAGATGAAAGGTTACTTTTTATTAACTGGTCAACTTGTTTAATTCTTTTAGGAGTATCTGGCAAAAAGCTTTGTCCACCAAAGCCAGGATTAACAGACATAATCAGTATTTGATCTAAATAGTTAAGATGCATCACTAGACTTGATACTGGTGTTTTCGGATTAGGTACTAATCCTGCTTTCACGTTATGATTATGTAAATACTTAAGCCAATAATTCACTTGAGAAGTAGCTTCATAATGAAATTCAATAATATGCTGCAATAAATGCTGGGATAAAACGAGATAAATTATCACTCATCAGATGTACTTTAATGATAGAAAGTGGAAATTTTTCTTTAAAATCTTTTACGAATTTTGGACTGAAAGATAAATTTGGTACAAAATGTCCGTCCATGATATCAATATGAAATCTCTTTGTTCCTGCCAGAATTACAGCTTGAATACTCTGTGTTAACTCAAAACTATTAACATCTAATATTGATGGTGCTATTATCATTAGTTTCTCCTAAAAAAGAGTCCAACCTCTTAAAAATTTGAGATCAAACTCTTCTTAATACAGATTACAAATTTAAAGTTGTAAATTATAAAATTCACTAATTTTTGTTCTATCGATTATAGCGGGGAAAAGTATAAGTCCTTGCCATTATTGAATTAATTGTTTTACTTTTTTTATTGTACTTTCACACTCTGCAGTCTTAAAATTCGTAACATCTAAAAAAATCGTAGTACCGAGTTTAAAATTTGATAGTTACGCTTTTTATTAAAGGCATCATACTTTGATTTTGTAAGCTTTATTTTAATTTTGCTTCAATTCTTAATTACATCACCTTTAATGATAATGGATCATTAAATTGACCTAAATGTCTACTAGAGTCTAAATCACGCTTTTGTTGACGTTCATATAAAACATTAGGATCAGCGATTAAAGTAATCGTAATTATCTGATAATTATAACTTTTAGCAATTTTCTCAAGTACGTCGTGTTACTTATAGCTGAATGGATAGTCTGAAATAATTGATTTCTTTTCTTTCATCAATCTTTGTACATCATCATAGAACATACTATATGCTTGCCTATCTAATTCTGCTCTTTGACTTAAATTATCAAAGCCTTTTTCGTAATATAGTTGTTCCTTGAACACATCAATTGATGATTCAAAGAAAAAGTTAGGAATTTCTTTTCTAATCCAGTTGTCAAAATATGATTTTCCTGTACCTGGACACCCAGCTAACAAAAGAAGCGTCTTTTTCGCCGGTTATCACACTTTCAAATTACTTATTCATACGCGTGATGCTAGTTAAATCGTTCTAGGCAATAGGCTAAATCTATGCAAAAAGCCAGATCTCTCACGAAACCTGACTTTTTGTACTTTCAACTTTCATATTAATTAAAAGTTCAAGTAATTTAGTATCTTTTTCTAGTACTATTATCTATATGATCATTTAGTAACTGCATTTTTAGCAGGATGCTGAAGCATTGTAAACACAGTAGCAATAATTAACACTACTAATGCTGGAAATGCGAGTGCAGCCGTTACTCCGAACAATGCACTTCCAATAATCCCCAAGATTGGACCCACAATGGAGATATTAGCCTTTTTTGATTTAACCAAGGCAACAATATTTAATACAACACCGACCCAGGCCATAATATAGAAGAAGGCACTTGCTCCACCTGTCGCATTTCCTCCAGTAGTTGCATCAGAAAAAGCTGTCCCAAAGATCACAAACCAAGATACTGCAAATAAAACACAATTTACAATATCCAAAATACCAGTCCACATATTAATCTTCAACTTCATCATTAGATCCTCCAAGTAATTTAATTTTTCTGTTGAATATTAAAATTCTTCAAATTAGCTAGATAAATTGATCCACCGATAATCGCAAGAATTCCGCCTACCCAGCCTAAAGCAGGAATTAAAGAAATAGCTCCACCAACGATTAACAATACATTTGATGATGTTTTTACTTCATCCATCCCTTTGTAATAAACCGCTCCGATAATCCCTAATGCTAAAATAGCAATCTTAATAAGATACAAAGCAATGGTAACAATGGTAAAAGCGGTGTAATTTTCACTACCAGACTCTGCAGCAGCTGCTGCAACCATAAACCAAATACCGAAAAGTAAGATAATTCCTCCCGCTAATCCTACAATTCCATTGGTTAACGCCAAATTTTTACTTTTCATTGAAAAGCCTCATAAAGTAAATCAGCTTTTATAGTCATCAGTATTTTGGACCAATTTTGTATCTCAAACGTAAATTTGAAATGTAACACTAAGTATTAAACAAGAAGACCATAAAACCTAAACTTAAAGTAACAAATAATCAAAAAACTAATCATTCAAATGGCTCATTGCGTATTGAACTTGATCTGAAGTAAATCCTTCTCCGCCATCATCGATACTAGAGCTCAATTGTTCCTGAACATCAGATCTAGACAAATGTTCCTCTTTAAGATAATTTCTTGCACATTTCAATGCATTTTCATTCCAATCAGCATTCAAATGATCAACAGCATACTGTCCAGCGTCTTGTGTGAATCCTTCTCCGTCTTTTGATGTTAGCTGATCTAATAACCCTGCTTTACTCATAGGTTGATCTTCATCATAATCTTTAGCTGTAGCCAGAGCATTTTCATATTCACTTGGAACTTTGCTTTTTGAACCAGAGCTAGATTCTTCATTAGACTCTGAATTTGTACTACTGCTCTTCTTATGATTTACCTTAGTGACTGTATGACTAGATTCACTACTTGAATCCTCATCAGAACATCCACTTAGTGTACCAATTCCACTAGCCAACAAGATTGATACTAGTCCGAATGTAAATAATTTATGTTTCATTTATATCTCCCACTAATAAAACATTTATTCTATAAAAAAACATACTATAACATTAAACCATATTATTTTAATACATATCGAAGAGACTGTAAAATATTTTGTGTAAGGATGAATGATTTCTTAAATTTATTTCTTTAAACATTAGAAAAAGGAGTTCCTTTCTCGTATGATTGGTTTGAACAAAAAACACATACAGAAAGAAGAACTATTTCA